>JAXDNZ010000666.1:0-4991 GCA_034669185.1 Hyphomicrobiales bacterium | reverse complement strand
CGTCGCGCGGCTGATGTAGATCGAGAACGGCTCGAGTGCGAGCTTCGCCTCGAGCGCCGCCTTGGCGGCGGCGGCATTCTTCGCCTCGGCGGCCTTGGCGGCGTCTTTTGCCGCAACGGCGGCGTCTTGCTTTGCCTTCGCGTCGGCCTTGGCCGTGTCGAACTGCTTGCCCAGGTCCGCGGCCTTGGCGGCGGCCTTACGCTTCACGTCCTCGGCCCGCGTTCTGGCTTGATCCGCGGCGGCGAGCATCTTGTCGGCGAGCGCGAGCTCGGCGTCGGCGCTCTTCTTGAGCGATTCCAGCGTGCGTAGCGACGCCGTGAGCAATGCTGCCTCGCGCGCCGCTGCCGCGGCGGCTTTCTTCACCTCGTCGTCGGTGTTGGCGGCGTCCTTTGCGGCGGCGGCGGCATCGAGCTTCGGCTTCGCCTCGGCCGTGGCTTTCTCGAGCTGGGCCGCCAGGTCCGCGGCCTTGGCGGCGGCCTTCTGCTTCACGCCGTCCGCGCGCGTCCTGGCTTGATCCGCGGCAACGAACGCCTTGTCGGCGTACACGAGCTCGGCGTCGGCGCTCTTCTTGAGCCATTCCAGCTTGCGCAGCGATGCCGTGAGCAATGCTGCCTCGCGCGTCAGTGTCGCGATGGCTTTCTTCGCCGCGTCGGCGGCCTTGGCGGTCTCCACGGCCTCGCGGGTAAGCGGCGCCGCACGCGACGGAGCAGCCGCGATGGCCTCGGCGTTCGGGACGGGCAGCGTCGGGTGGGAAAAATCGACCGGGGCGGCGTCGTTCGGCGAGACGATCACCCGCATCCCGATCCGCGTCTTGTCGAACATCTTCTCGGCAAAGCCGTAGGGCATCCGCACGCAGCCGTGCGATGCCGCATAACCGGGGAGCGGCCCGCCGTGCAGCGCGATGCCGTTCCAGGTGATCCGCTGCATGTGCGGCATCCAGGCATCGTCATAGAGGGTGGAGCGGTGGTCCTTGTCCTTCTCGAGGATGGCGAAGACGCCGGCCGGCGTCTCGCGCCCCGTGGTGCCGGTCGACACCGGCGCGCGCACGATCCAGCCGTCGGCGTCGTAGAAAATGACCTGCTGGGACTTGATCGACACGATCGCCATGATCGGTTCGCCGGCCTCGCGCGGCGCCGTCGCCTCGGTGGGTGGTGCGGGGCGCGCCTGCCTCGCCGCGGCATCGCCGCTCAGCGCCGTCAGTGCCGCCATCGTGGTGAGCGTCACAATGGCGGGGCGCCTCCAGCGGCGCCTCGCTACGGTGGATTGCGCCGTCGCAAATCGATGTTCCATGCCCATGCCCGTTGAAATTCCTGTCTGCACTTGCGCCGATCGAGGGTCAGATCGCGATCTTGCAAGAACCGAACCCCCGCTCATCCACGCCGCCGATTCGTCCCCACGACTACCGGCACGTTTCTGGCGATTCTCTCTTATATGACAGCCGACGCAGGAGGAAGGTGGACGTACCGTGCTTCAACGTCGCGGTAGTGGGCTCCTTGCCGGCCAGCTTCACTCGGCCTGCGCGTTGACGCACGGTTGTCTTGTCAGACGGCCCCGAACCGTGATGGTAGAGTTCCATCGGCAGCAGCCGAGGGGATTCGACCATGGATCGATCGCGCTTGACGCTTGCGGCACTGGGCGTTGCGGCCGCAGGGCTTATGGGTTGCGGGCAGAGCAATACCTATCAGGCGCCGCCGCCGCCGAAGGTGACGGTCGCAAAGCCGGTCGAGCAGAAGGTCACGCGCTACTTTGAGGCGACCGGCAACACCGCCGCGATCAACTCGGCCAATCTGGTGGCGCGCGTACAGGGCTTCCTGAGGGAGATCAGCTACGTCGACGGGATGCCGGTGAAAAAGGGCGAGCATCTTTTCACCATCGAACCCGAGCCCTACCAGCTCAAGCTGCAGCAGGCGCAGGCCGCCGAAGCCTCGGCGGAAGCGACTGTGCGGCAGACCGAAGCCGACTTCGAGCGCCAGCAGGAACTCGTCTCGCGGCAAGCCGCCTCGAAGGCGGCCTTCGACAATTCCACCGCCAATCGCGACACCGCCAGGGCGCGCCTGTCGCAGGCGAAAGCCGACACCAAGCAGGCGCAGATCAATCTCGATTACACCCGCGTGGTCGCGCCATTCGACGGCATCGTGACGGCGCGCCAGGTCTCCGTCGGCGAGCTGGTCGGCGGCAGCGGAACGCAAGTGCTTGCCACGATCGTGCAGCTCGATCCGATCTATGTGACCTTCAATGCCAGCGAGCGCGACGTGCTGCACGTGCGCGACATGCTCTACAAGCGCGGCCAGAAGGCCGTGGACCTGATCGGCACCGAGGTCGAGGTCGGTCTGCAGACCGACGCCGGCTATCCGCACAAGGGCAAGCTCAACTACATCGCGCCGACGGTGAACCAGGGCACCGGCACGCTCGCGGCGCGCGCGCAGCTGCCAAACGCGAACCGGCTGATGCTGCCCGGCTTCTTCGTGCGCGTGCGCGTGCCGCTCGAGGAGACGCCGGCAATGCTGGTGCCGGCGGTCGCGCTCGGCACCGATCAGGGCGGGCGCTACGTGCTGATCGTCAACGGCGAGAACACGGTCGAGCAGCGCAAGGTCGAGGTCGGCCCGAGGGTCGGTGAGCTCAGGGTGATCGAGAACGGCCTCAAGGCCGACGATCGCGTGGTGGTCGCCGGCCTCCTGCGCGCCATTCCGGGGCAGAAGGTCGATCCGCAGACGCAGACGGCGGCGAAATAGCGGACGCTTACAGATGACCTCGCCGCTCTCTGGTAACCGTCACACTCGGATGTTCGTTAGCCCTCATCCTGAGGAGCGGTCCGCAGGGCCGCGTCTCGAAGGATGGCCACGAACTCCGGCGCTTGCTGCCACCCTTCGAGACGCCTCGCTGCGCTCGGCTCCTCAGGATGAGGACTGGGCTGCATGATCTCCAAATATTTCATCGACCGGCCGGTCCTCGCCAACGTGCTGGCGATCCTGATGGTCGTGATCGGCGCGGTCGCGCTGCTCTCGCTGCCGGTCGCCCAATATCCCGACGTGACGCCGCCGACCGTGCAGGTGCAGACGCGCTATCCGGGCGCGAGCGCGCGCACCATCGTCGACACCGTGGCGCTGCCGATCGAGCAGCAGGTCAACGGCGTCGAGAACATGATCTACATGCAGTCGATGAGCACGTCCGACGGGACATACACGCTCATCGTCACGTTCAAGATCGGCACCGACCTCAACTTCGCGCAGGTGCTGGTGCAGAACCGCGTCTCGGCCGCGCTGTCGTCATTGCCGGACGCCGTGCAGAAGCAGGGCGTCAACGTCCAGAAGCAGTCGACCGCGATCCTGTCGTTCGTCACGCTGATCTCGCCCGAAAAGAAATTCGACAGCCTCTATCTGGCGAACTACGCGACGATCCGCCTGAAGGACGAATTGGCGCGCCTGCCCGGCGTCGGCAACGTGCTGATCTTCGGCGCCGGGCAATATTCGATGCGCATCTGGCTCGATCCGGAGAAACTCAAGGCGCGCGGGCTGACCGCGCAGGACGTGACGCAGGCGCTGCAGCAGCAGAGCCAGCAGGTCGCGGCCGGACAGATCGGGGCACCGCCGACCCACGGCAGTCAGCCGTTCCAGTACACGGTGACGGTGCAGGGGCGGCTGGCGGAGGCCGAGCAGTTCGAGAACGTCATCGTGAAGACCGGCAATGCCGGCGAGATCACGCGCGTCAGCGACATCGGCCGCGTCGAGCTCGGCGCGCAGACCTACGGGCAGATCTTCAAGGTCAACGACCGGCCGGCCGCCGGCATCGCGATCTTCCAGGCGCCGGGCGCGAACGCGCTCAGCGTTCAGAGCGCGATCGGCAAGCGCATGGGCGAGCTCGCCAGGGAATTTCCCTCCGGGCTGGTGTTCGAGATTCCGTTCGACACGACCAAGTTCGTCGATGAGGCGATCAAGGAGGTTTACAAGACGCTGATCGAAGCGGCCCTCCTCGTGCTCGTGGTCATCCTGATCTTCCTGCAGGACTGGCGTGCGATGCTGATCCCGGCGACGACCGTGCCGGTGACGATCATCGGCGCGTTCGCCGCGATGGCGGCGCTCGGATTTTCCGTCAATCTCTCGACGCTGTTCGCGATCGTGCTCGCGATCGGCATCGTGGTGGACGATGCGATCGTCATCGTGGAGGGCGTCGCGCATCACATCGAACGGGGAATGACGCCGCACGACGCGTCGATCAGGGCGATGGACGAACTGTTCGGCCCGATCATCGGCATCACGCTGGTGCTGATGTCGGTGTTCATCCCGGCCGCGTTCATGCCGGGCCTGACCGGCAAGATGTACTCGCAATTCGCGCTCGTGATCGCGGCGACCGCGCTGCTGTCCGCCATCAACGCCGCGACGCTCAAACCCACGCAGGCCGCGCTGTGGATGCGCGTGCCGGTGCCGCCGGAGCAGCGCAACATCGTCTACCGCGTCTTCAATCGCGGCTACGGATACGTCGAGCGCGGCTATATCCGGCTGATCGGCCGCATGGTGTCGGCGAGCGCCGTGTCGGTCGTCATTGCGTTGCTGATCGTGGCGGGCGCGCTCTATGGCCTGAGCCGCGTCGCGACCGGCTTCATTCCGATCGAGGACCAGGGCTATCTGGTCGTCGCGGTCCAGCTTCCCGACGGCGCTTCGCTCGAGCGGACGCAGAAGGCGATGGACGAGGTCGCCGCCATCGCCAGGAACACGCCGGGGGTCGATCAGGTCGTCACCGTCGCGGGCATCTCGCCGCTCGACAATTCGGCTTCGCTGGCCAATGCCGGCGTCGCCTATGTGACGCTCAAGCCCTGGAGCCAGCGCGGCAAGGGACAGGACCTGCTGTCGCTGTTCCTCGGCATGAACCGGGCCATGGGCGACGTGATGGACGCGCGCGTGCTGGTCGTGCCGCCGCCGCCGATCCTGGGCGTCGGCAATGCGTCCGGTTTCACGATGCAGCTCGAGCTGCGCGACGGCAGCTTCGATTTCACC
>JAXDNZ010000665.1:0-3204 GCA_034669185.1 Hyphomicrobiales bacterium | reverse complement strand
ACTCAACACAAAAAAGCAAGCAACCCGCATCCCACGCCGACATCCGCCTGATGTTCATGATGTCGTCGGGTGGCCTCACCGCCGCCGAACTGTTCCAGGGCAAGGACGCGATCCTGTCCGGCCCGGCCGGCGGCGTGGTCGGCATGGCGCAGACCGGCCGCGAGGCCGGCTTCGAGCACCTGATCGGCTTCGACATGGGCGGCACCTCGACCGACGTGTCGCATTTCTACCGCGAATATGAGCGCGCCTTCGAAACCGAAGTCGCCGGCGTGCGCATGCGCGCGCCGATGATGCTGATCCACACGGTCGCGGCCGGCGGCGGCTCGATCCTGCATTTCGACGGCGCGCGCTTCCGCGTCGGCCCGGACTCGGCGGGCGCCAATCCGGGGCCGACATGCAACCGCCGCGGCGGCCCGCGCGCCGTCACCGACGCCAACCTGATGGTCGGCAAGCTGATGCCGGAGTTCTTCCCGAAGATCTTCGGGCCCGGGCAGGACCAGCCGCTCGATGCCGGCGCGGTGCACCAGGCGTTCGACGCGCTCGCGAAAGATGTCGGCGGCAAGACACGCGAAGAGATCGCCGACGGCTTCATCAAGATCGCGGTCGAGAACATGGCGAACGCGATCAAGAAGATTTCCGTGCAGCGCGGCTACGACGTGACGCGTTACACGCTCAACTGTTTCGGCGGCGCGGGCGGCCAGCACGCCTGCCTCGTCGCCGACGCGCTCGGCATGAAAAGGGTGCTGATCCACCCGTTCTCGTCACTGCTCTCGGCCTACGGCATGGGCCTCGCCGACATTCGCGCAACGCGCCAGCAGGCGATCGAGGAAGCCTTTGGCGGAAAGTCGCTCGCCACTTTGACCAGGACCGCCAGCCGCCTCGGCAAGGATGTGAGCGCCGAAGTCGCCGGACAGGGCGTGCCGGCCAAAACCATCAAGGTCCACGTACGCGCGCACATCCGTTACGCCGGCACCGACACCGCGCTGATCGTGAAGGCCGGCACGCTGGCCGCGATGAAATCCGCCTTCGAGAAGGCTCACAAGGCGCAATTCGGCTTCATCGACAGGAAGAAGGACCTCGTGATCGAGGCGGTGTCGGTCGAGGCGGTCGGCGGCGGCGCGAAGTTTCGGGAGAAGACCGGTAAGGCGACGCGCGCGCGACTCCCCTCGCCTACCCGCCGCACGAAGTTCTTCTCCGACGGCAAGTGGCACGGCGCGACCGTCTACACGCGCGAGCAGCTCAGCGTCGGCCACAAGGTCGCCGGCCCGGCAATCGTGATCGAGCCGCACCAGACCGTGGTGGTCGAGCCCGGCTGGCAGGCCGCGATCACGCGGAAAAATCATCTCGTGCTGACGCGCGTAAAGACACTCAAGCGCACGCATGCGATCGGCACCAAGGCCGACCCGATCATGCTCGAGGTGTTCAACAACCTGTTCATGTCGATCGCCGAGCAGATGGGCGTCGCGCTGCAGAACACCGCTTATTCGGTCAACATCAAGGAGCGGCTCGATTTCTCGTGCGCGGTATTTTCCGCCGACGGCTCGCTGGTCGCGAACGCGCCGCATATCCCGGTGCATCTCGGCTCGATGGACAACACGGTCAAGACCGTGATCCGCGACAATCCGGTGATCCGCCCCGGCGACGTCTACGCGGTCAACGCCCCGTATAACGGCGGCACGCATCTGCCCGACATCACGATCTGCACGCCCGTGTTCGACGACAGAAAGAAGAGCATCCTCTTTTGGGTCGCGTCGCGCGGCCATCATGCGGACGTCGGCGGCGTCTCGCCCGGCTCGATGTCGCCGAACGCGACGACCATCGAGCAGGAGGGCGTCTACATCGACAACTTCAAGCTCGTCGATGCCGGCCGCTTCCGCGAGAAGGAGCTCTACGACCTGTTGCTTGGCGCAACCTATCCGGCGCGCAATCCGCTACAGAACGTCAACGACATCAAGGCGCAGATGGCGGCCAACGAGAAGGGCCTGCAGGAGCTGCGCAAGATGGTGGCGCACTTCACGCTGCCGGTCGTGAAGGCCTACATGGGTCACGTACAGGACAACGCCGCCGAGAGCGTGCGCCGCGTGATCGATCGGCTGCACGATTCATCGTTCGATTATCCGATGGACCTCGGCACCACCATCAAGGTGAAGATCACGGTCGACAAGCAAAGGCGCGAGGCGACGATCGACTTCACCGGCACCTCGCCGCAGCAGGCCAACAACTTCAACGCGCCCGGCCCGGTGACGCGCGCGGCGGTGCTCTACACCATGCGGGTGATGGTCGACGACGAGATTCCGATGAACGCCGGCTGCCTGCGCCCGATCAATCTCATCATTCCGAAGCACTCGATGCTGGCGCCGGAATATCCGGCCGCCGTCGTCGCCGGCAACGTCGAGGTCTCGCAGGCGGTGACCAACTGCCTGTTCGGCGCGCTCGGCGCGATGGCCTGCGCGCAGGGCACGATGAACAACCTCAACTTCGGCAACAAGCAGTATCAGTATTACGAGACGATCTGCTCGGGCTCGCCCGCCGGCCCCGGCTTCGACGGCACCGATGCGGTGCACACCCACATGACGAACACGCGCCTGACCGATCCGGAGATCCTCGAATTCCGCTACCCGGTCGTGCTGGAAGATTTCCACATCCGCGTCGGCTCGGGCGGCAGGGGCAAGTGGCACGCGGGCGGCGGCATCCGCCGCACCATCCGCTTCCTCGAACGGATGGACTGCACGCTGCTGACCGGCCATCGCGTCGTGCCGCCGTTCGGTCTCGCGGGCGGCGAGAGCGGTCAGGTCGGCGAGAATTCGGTGCGCCGCAAGGACGGCAGCACCGAAAAGCTCAAAGGCTGCGACGCGACCGTGATCGACGCCGGCGAGGCGATCATCATCCAGACGCCGACCGCGGGGGGATACGGCAAGCCGGAGTGATCGTCGCGCTCAGTCCTCGCCCGGGACCGCGTTCGGCAGGCCGTCGTAGACCTCGGTGTCACGCCCGCGCCAGACGCGCTGCGCCGGCATATGCGTACGTTTCGGCTTGTCGATCGAGCCGGTCACCTCGCCGCGGCGCGGATAGGGCGAGCGGCCGGCGACCTGATCGCCCGGCACCGGGTTCGGCCGGCACACCGTGTAGCCGTTGCGCCGCGCCCGCATGTCGACATGGAAATGATTGTAATGAAACACGTCGGCGCCAGGGCCGAGCACGGTC
>JAXDNZ010000664.1:0-6688 GCA_034669185.1 Hyphomicrobiales bacterium | reverse complement strand
AGGGTCGACGCGCCTAGAGCGCGTTTACGCGCGTCTTCGACGCGCTATGGCGCGGCCGGGTGGGGGTCCGGTTTGTGGCACGGAACAAGCCAATAACTTCGTCCAACCCCTAACCCCTCCCCACAAGGGGGAGGGGAATGCACCGACTTTGAGGCTAGACAAAAAGCATCGGGGCGGCCTTTTGGGCCGCCCCGATGGACAGATCGACAAACCGGTGACGGTTTAGTTCGGCGCCAGCGCCGCCTTGGTGTTGGGCGGGAACGCCGGGTTGGTGGCTTTCCCGCGCAGCAGGTCCATCGCCATGTTGAGCGCCTTGTCGTTCTTGGCGTCCGGCGGGATGTAGGACTGCGAGCCAGCCTGCTCCTCGCCTTCCTGGGCCTTGAGATGGCCGCGCAGCGAGGACTCGCCCTTGGTATCGGCGCGCGCCTTCAGGTCATCCGGCACCTCCTGCAGCACCTCGATCTCCGGGATGATGCCCTTCGCCTGGATCGACTTGCCGGACGGCGTGTAGTAGCGCGCGGTGGTCAGCCGCAGCGCGCCGTTGCCGGAGCCGAGCGGGATGATGGTCTGCACCGAGCCCTTGCCGAAGGAGCGCGTGCCGAGGATGGTCGCGCGCTTGTGGTCCTGCAGGGCGCCGGCGACGATCTCCGACGCCGAGGCCGAGCCGCCGTTGATCAGCACGATGATCGGCTTGCCTTTGCTGAGGTCGCCGGCCTTGGCGGAGTAGCGTTGGGTTTCCTCGGCGTTGCGCCCGCGCGTCGAGACGATCTCGCCGCGCTCGAGGAAGGCGTCCGACACCGAGATCGCCTGATCGAGCAGGCCGCCCGGATTGTTGCGCAGATCGATGACGTATCCGCGCAGCTTGTCGTTCTGCACCTGGGCAATGATGTCGGTGATCGCCTTCTTCAGGCCTTCCGAGGTCTGCTCGTTGAACTGCGAGATGCGGATGTAGCCGATGTCGTCGCCCTCGATGCGCATGCGCACCGAGCGCACGCGGATGATGTCGCGCGTGATCGACACGTCGATCGGCTTGTCCTGGCCCTTGCGCATGATCTTGAGCCGGATCTTGGTGTTGACCGGCCCGCGCATCTTCTCGACCGCCTGGTTGAGGGTGAGACCCTGCACCTGCTCGTCGTCGAGATGGGTGATGACGTCGTTGGCCATGATGCCGGCCTTGGAGGCGGGCGTGTCGTCGATCGGCGACACGACCTTGACGAGGCCGTCTTCCATCGTGACCTCGATGCCGAGACCGCCGAACTCGCCGCGGGTCTGCACCTGCATGTCGCGGAAGCTCTTCGGGTCCATGTAGCTCGAATGCGGATCGAGGGCATTGAGCATGCCGTTGATCGCCGATTCGACCAGCTTGGCGTCGTCCGGCTTCTCGACGTAGTCGGCGCGCACGCGCTCGAACACGTCGCCGAACAGGTTGAGCTGCCGGTAGGTGTCGGCGGCCGCGGCCTTGGCGCTCGAGCCGAATGCCAGCACCCGCGGCTGGCTGGCGTAGAGGGTCATCGCCACGCCGGCTACCGCGCCGAGCAGGACCAGAGACGTTTTCCGTATCATCCGCGAACCTTTTCGTTGTCGGTGGCGGCCCACCACGGGCCGGAATCGATGGGTGTGCCGTCCTTGCGAAACTCGATGTACAGGACCGGTTGGCTCGAGCCGATCGCGACGGCAGCGGCTGTCTGTGGTCCGCCCCCCATCACCGCCACGGGCTCCCCGGTCAATACGAACTGGCCCGAATCGACCGAAATCCGCTCCATCCCCGCGAGGAGCACATGATATCCGCCGCCGACGTTCAGGATCAAGAGTTGCCCGTATGAACGAAACGGTCCCGCGTACACGACCCAGCCGTCGCAGGGCGTTGTTACCTGTGCGCCGGCCCGGGTGGCAATAGAAAGCCCCTTTTCGGCGCTTCCAAGGCCGTCCGGCTCGCCAAAAGTGCGTATCCTGATGCCATTGACCGGCATCCGCAGGGCGCCCTTGGTCGAGACGAAGGCGATCGCCGGCGACAGGCGGCCCGGATCGCTCAGCGCCGCGAGATTGCCTTTCGGGTCGGTCTTCTCGGTTCCGGCCCGGGCCGCGGCGGCCGCGCGGGCCGAAGCGACGATTTCGGCTTCCAGGCGCCCGATCAGGTCTTTCAGGTTATCGGCCTGACGCGCCAGTTGCAGAGCTTTTGACCGCTCCGCTTCGAGCGCTTTCTCGGTTTCGGCCTGCTTGCGCTGGCGCTCCTGAACGAGCAGCGTCATGCGCGTTCTTTCCTGTGAAAGTGCGGCGAGATCACGGCCGAGTCCGTCCCGTTCGGTGGCAATCTCCGCGCGCACGCGCACAAGCTCGGCGAGGTCGGCAACCAAGGTGTCGACCTCGACCTTCATGCCCGGCAGGACAGCTCCCAGCAGTATCGCGGTGCGCACCGAAACGAGCGCGTCCTCCGGCGTCACCATGAGGGCGGGCGGGGGGTGGCGCCCAATGCGCTGGAGCGCCGCCAGCACCTCCGCGATCACCGCGCGGCGGCTCGCGAGCGAGCGGCGGATCGTGTCCTCCTTGCCCGAAAGGCCTGCGAGGCGGCGTTCGGCGGCCGCGACCCGTTCCTCGACCGCGCGCGCGGTCGCGGCGGAGCCGATCAGGAGCTGGTTGAGCTTGCGGCGGTCCTCGCCGAGGGAATCGAGTTCGGCCTTGAGCCGGGCCTCGATCTCGGCCTGCCTCTTCTGATCGGCGCGGATCTTCTCGAGTTCCTCCTCGCGCGCGCCCTTGGCGGCCTCGGGCGCAATCGCGACGCCCGGGGTCTGGGCCTGGGGCGGGGTGATCTGGAGCGGCTGTTGCTGCGCGCGGGCGGCGGTGCTCAGCCCGAGCACAAGCACACCCAGGCCGATCGCTTGCCATCGGCGCGCGCGGAAGCGGCCTGCGGAGACCATCATCATGCGAAAATACGCACGAAGTTCATTGACGAACCATTAACCTTTGGCGCCCGGCCTATTCGAGGCAAGCAGCGTGCCGACCGCAAGCCCAGGCGTCACAAGTGCGTGACAGCCGGGCCTTTGCGGCCGCCCTGAAGGCTGAATGTCGTGGGTGCGTGGCCCATCAGGGTCCGGAACGCCGCCGAAAAGGCGCTTGGGCTGCGATACCCGTTGTTCTGGGCGATGCGCTCGATCGGCTCGTGACGCGCGATTGCCTCCAGGGCGTTGTGAAAGCGCACGCGCTGGCGCCATGCCGTGAATGTCAGGTGACACTCGCTTTCGAACAGGCGCGCCAGCGTGCGCGCGGACGCGCCCGCGATCTGCGACCATCCCTCGATCGTGCGCATGTCCGACGGATCGGCGAGCAGCCGCGTGCAGACGCGCCGCAGGCGCGGGTCGCGCGGCATCGGAATGACGAGCGGCAGGCGCGGCGCGCGCATGATCTCGGACAGGATCAGCGACACGATCGCGCCGCCGCGCCCCGTGCGGTCGTATAGAACCGGTTCGTCGACCAGCGCGAGGATCAGGTCCCGCAACAGATCGGAGACCGCCATCACGGTCGCGCCCGACGGCAGGATTTCCTTGAGCGGACGCGTTTTCCGCGGCGAACCGGAGACGACCCGGGAAAACGCCGTGTGCGCGGCGTCGCGCGCGATGTAGAGTGTTCGCATCTCGACATTGCCGCGCATGCTGATCGAGTGGGTCGTGCGACCCGGCACGTAAACGGCGCGATCCGGCGGCACGATCCATGCTTCATGCTCGGTGCGCACCCGCATCAGGCCGGAGACCGCATAGATCAGCTGGTCGCGCGTGTGGAGGTGCGGCTCGATCTCGAAGCCGTCCGCGAAGCTCTTCGCCATGGCGGCGAACGGCCGCGCCACGCGCTGATAATCGCGCGGGTCGGTGCTGCGGTTGCGAGCCGCGCGCGGCGTGCTCATGAGGCAAATCGCGTTTGTCGGAATTTCGACGATCTTTGGCATGACGCCGCGCAAACGCCAAGGCTATTCTCCGCCCCGTCCCCGCGAAAGCGGGGACCCGGCGCTTGGCCAAAGAACTGGATGCCCGCTTTCGCGGGCATGAGCGAAGTCTGGCTCAAGTCCGCGAATCAAATGGAAGATAGATGAATCGCGATCGCGCACATTTCCTGTTCCTGAATGTCGGGCATTTCCTCGATCACCTGTTCACGCTGATCTTCGCGAGCGTCGCGGCGCTCGCGCTCACGCGCGAATGGTCGCTCGGGTACGGCGACCTTCTGAAATACGCCACGCCCGGCTTCTTTGCGTTCGGCGTCTTCTCGTATCCGGCCGGATGGCTCGCCGACAAATGGAGCCGCGAAGGCATGATGGTGGTGTTCTTCGCCGGAATCGGGCTCGCCTCGCTTGCGACCGGGTTCGCGCAGTCGCCGTTGCAGGTCGGCATCGGGCTGTTCGCGATCGGCATGTTCGCCGCGATCTATCACCCGGTCGGCCTCGCGATGGTGACGCAGAAATGGAAGAACACCGGCATGCGGCTTGCCGTGAACGGCGTGTGGGGAAACCTCGGCGTCGCGAGCGCCGCGCTGATCACCGGCTTCCTGATCGACAACGGCGGCTGGCGCATGGCGTTCATCATTCCGGGCTGCATTTCGATCGCGGTCGGGGTTGGCTATGCACTCGCACGGCACGCGGAGATTTCCGCCGAGGGCGTGGCGGCGAAGGCCGCGACCGGTGCGGCGCAGGCGGTGAATCCAAGCGCGCTGTTCATGCGCGTGTCGCTGATCGTGTTCCTGACGACTGCCGTCTCGAGCATCATCTTCCAGGCAACGACGTTCGCGCTGCCAAAAATATTCGACGAGCGGCTGCAAGGGCTCTCCGCCGAGGCCGTCGGATGGCTGCGCGACCACGGGCTGGCCGGCCGGGCCGACGTCGCCACGATGGTCGGCGTGTTCGCCTTTTCGGTGTTCGCGATCGCCTCGATGGCGCAGCTCGTCGTCGGCAGCCTGCTCGATCGGGTGGGCGCGCGGCCGGTGTTCATGGGCGCGGCCGCGATCCAGCTGGTGTTCTTCGGCCTGATGGCCGGATCGCGCGAAGGCTGGGCGCTGGCGCTGGCGCTCGGCTTCATGCTTGGCGCCTTCGGCCAGATCCCGATCAACGATTTCATGATCGGCAAGATGGCGAGCGGCGGTGCGCGCGCGCGCGTCTACGGCATCCGCTATGTGGTGAGCTTCACGGCGCTTGCGGCGGCGCTGCCGCTGATTTCGCTGGTCTACGAGCGCTGGGGTTTCGACACGCTGTTCTATGTGCTCGCCGCGGCCGCGATGGTGATCCTGGCGCTGGTGTCGTTCCTGCCGCGCAAGCTGCCAGTCGCCGGTGCGGCGGCGGCCTAATCCCGATGATACGGATGTCCGGATAGAATCGTCACCGCGCGGTAGATCTGTTCGAGCAGCATCACGCGGACGAACTGGTGCGGCCAGGTGGCGGCGCCGAAGGCCAACTTGAGAGCAGCTTTGTCGGCGAGACTTGGCGCCAGGCCGTCCGGTCCGCCGATCAGGAACGCGACGTCGCGTCCGCCGTCGTTCCATCCGCGCAGCCGCGCGGCAAATTTCGGGCTGTCGAGATTGTCGCCGTTGGGATCGAGCAGCACGACGACCGCGCCGTCCGGAATGATGTTGGCGAGGGCGATCGATTCTTCCAGCATGCGCCGCTGCGCTTCGCGCGCCCGGCTTTCGGCGATTTCGACGACATCGACGGCGCGGACACCGATACCGCGGCCGGACTTGGCGGCGCGCTCGCGATAGCGTTCGCCGAGCTCGTGCTCGGGTCCGCGCTTCATCCGCCCGATGGCCGCGACGACGATGCGCATCGGGGCAGGCTAGAGCATGATCTCCCAAAGATCACGCCCGGACGAAGAGCCGGCTAGCTGGTACGAGGGCTCACGCCGCCGGGCGCCCACATCTTCTCGAGATTGTAGAAGGCGCGCACCTCGGGCCGAAACACGTGGACGATGACGTCGCCCGCGTCGATCAGCACCCAGTCGCAGTGCGGCATCCCCTCGACCCGTATATTCTTGACGCCGGCGGCGCCGAGATTCTCGACGACGCGATCGGCGACAGAACCGACATGACGATGCGATCGCCCTGACGTCACCACCATGGTGTCGGCGATCGTGGTCTTGCCGCGAAGATCGATTGAGAGGGTGTCCTCGGCCTTCATGTCGTCCAGGCTCGCGAGGACAAGGCGGAGGGTCTCCTCAGGGTCAGGACGCGCCTTGGAGACCGGATCGGGCTTGTAACGGGCTGCCCGAGAGAGCGCAGTAATGGACAGGGCTGTTGATCCTTTCGGCTCACAGCTCCGGGCACCCTGCCCGGGGCCTATACGGAGGATATGCGTCGTCGCTAAACGGATTCAACCGTCTCGCCGTTCCGCGACCCCGTTTTCCGCCCTCTGCGCGACCTTTATGTGACACTTTCGCCCGCGTGGGCTCTTTTCGCCCTGAGCTCGGTCGAAGACAGCGGCGATTTGAGGCCGTGCAGGAACACCCAGGCCGGCGGCCGGCGGCGCGCGAGCGACGGCGCGGCCGATTCGGGGATGCGGAAGCGGGCCAATGCCTGCCCGGCTGGGCCTGCGGTGGCGTAGAGGCTCGGGCCGACCCGGTCCACCTCCGCGATCGGAACCAGATCCGCGATGGCGCGCCATTTCTGCCAGCGATGGAAGCTGCGCAGGTTGTCGGCGCCCATGATCCAGACGAAATGC
>JAXDNZ010000663.1:0-4423 GCA_034669185.1 Hyphomicrobiales bacterium | reverse complement strand
CGACCTCGACGCCGCGAGCCGGCAGTACGCGGCGGCGCTCGGCGTCGCGATCAAGCGCGTCTCGGTACGCGATCAGACCAGCCGCTGGGGCTCATGCACCGCCGGCGGCGTGCTCTCCTATTCATGGCGGCTGATTCTCGCGCCGCCCGCCGTGCTGGACTATCTGGCGGCGCATGAGGTGGCGCATCTCGTCGAGATGAACCATTCGGCGCATTTCTGGCGCGTCGTCGCCCGCATCTGCCCGGAATGGGAACGCGCCAAAACCTGGCTCACGGCGCACGGCAACGCCCTGCACCGCTACGGCGAGGACGGCTTTTGATTACCCGCTCGTCCCCGCGAAAGCGGGGACCTAGGGCCAAGACAAGAAAGAACTGGATTCCCGCTTTCGCGGGAATGAGTGGACAAGTTAGCGCGCCGGCAGCGCGCTGATCGCCACTTTCGCGGTGCCCTCGGCCTCCGCGATGATGCGCAGGGTCTTGGCGTCGTACTCGATGCCGGCAAGGCGCAGATCATTGATCGTCGCAGACACCTGCACGTCCTGTTCGTTCTTGCGAAAGTCGGTGAGCGCCGCCTCGATGCTGCGCCGCGCATTGGCGGCGAACGGCTTCAGGTCGATGCGCGCGTGCTCGGCAAGCGCGTCCTTGAGATAGGGCAGCGCCGTGCGTGCCGCCGCGCCGAGGAGCCCGTAGGCGGCCTCGGAGTCCACATCGACCTCGATCTCGGCGAAGCGCAGCAGCTGTTGTGCCGGATCGAGCACCGGCTTGCCCCAGACATGCACGGTCGCGTTGGCGCCCAAGCCGAACCAGCTCGCCTTCTCGGCCGCCTTGACGCGCAGCGAGATGAGCAGGCGGTCGCCGGAGGCAGCCAGCTCAGCATGATTGACGGTCACCGCGACATGGCCGCTGCCGTCTTCGGGAAACGTGCGGCCCTTGAGCTGCGCCTCGATCAGCTTGTTGACCTCGGTAAACGGAAGATCGACCGGCACGCCGATCGAAACGCGGCCCTGCTCCATCGATGGCACCAGCTCGAGCGTCGCCGGGAACGGACACTCGGGCTTGGTCTCCGTCGGCGCGATGCGCGTCTCCGCCTGCACGCCCACCGTGATCGTCACGGCCGCGGCATCGATCTTGGGCTGCGCCGCGAATGCGCGCGTCGGGCGCACCTCGAGCCACAGGTCCGGCACATTGGGCGCGGCTTTGCCTAGCGGGATCGAGCGGCACATCTTCGCCCACTCACGCCGCGCCACGACTTGGATGGACGGATCGTTGCGCACGCGCGCCTGCAGCGCCGCCATCTGTTCGTTGACCGAGCGATCGAGCAGCGGCTTCACCTCGCGCGCAACGTTGATGCGAACACCCACGACGGTGAGGTTTGCGTCGCCGATGTTCGCCTGTCCGGTGAGGTTCGGCTCGATGCGCCAATTCGGCTGCAGCGCCGGCGCGTGTTGACGGTGACGTTGCCGCGAACCTCGGCGCGCTGGTCGACCGCGCTGCCCGCGAGGTTGCCGAGCTTCTCGCCGAGCGAGCCGCCGAGAAGCCCGCCAAGCTGGTTGGTGAGGTTGCCGACCTGCTGACCGATCTGGCCGGTGAGGCGGAACGTGCCGTTGAGCGGCGCGACGATCGCGAGACCTTCGGTACGGCCCGTCACCGCGAGCGGCCCGCGCGAGATGGTCCAGCCGAGTTCGGCGCTTTGCAGCAGTTGTCCGACCGGATTGTCGCGCTTGCCGGAGAGATCGCGCGGCGCCTGCGCATCCATCGCGTCGCGGATGGCGCCAAGTGCAATCGCGGCCGGCGCGATGACAACAGATGTACGCGTGACGACTTTCAGTGCCGGACTGTCGGCCAGCACCGGCTTCTTTTGCGGCGACGACGGCCACAGCAGAAATACCGTAACGATCAGCGCCGCGACGAACGCGATCGCGGCGACGAGTATCGGGAACAACATCCTGCGCATGCCGGAATTTTAATGCAGGATCGCTCGCGCGGCCAGCGCGGCTTGCTCGACATGCGGTCGCAAATCCCATAGACGGCGCGCATCCCGAAAGTCCAACCCCGCATGCTCCGTCCCGATACGTTCGCGTTGACCGCGTTGCTCGCGCTGCTGACCGCGCTCGGGCCGGTCGCGGTGGACATGTATCTGCCGTCGTTTCCTGAGATCGGGCGGCTGCTCGGTGCGTCCCCCGCGACGGTGCAGCTCACGCTGTCGCTCTACATGGCCGCCTATGCGGTCGGGCAGGTCGTTTACGGACCCCTGTCGGATCGCTACGGCCGCAGGCCCGTGCTGCGCTTCGCCCTCTCGGTCTATTGCGTCGCCTCGCTCGCGTGCGCGGCGGCGCCGAACATCGAGATGCTGCTGACAGCGCGCGCCGTCCAGGCGCTCGGCTCGTCCGGCGCGATCGTGCTTGCCCGAGCGATCGTGCGCGATCTCTATTCGGGCGCACGCGCGGGACGCGAGCTGTCCTTGATGGCCGGCATCATGGCCCTGGCGCCGGTCGGCGCGCCGATGATCGGCGGCGTGATGCAAAGCGCGTTTGGCTGGCGCTCGCATTTCATCGTGCAGTGCGCGTTCGGGCTGGTGGCGGCGTATCTGGTGTGGCGCAAGCTGCCCGAGACCTTGCGCGTGCGCGCGGCTGAGCCGCTCTCGCTTGGTGCGATTGGACGCAGCTACGGCGTGATCCTGCGCCACCGCGCGTTCTTGGCTCATTGCAGCATGCTGTCAGTCAGCTTTGCCGGTGTGTTCGCCTGGATCTCAGGCTCGTCTTTCGTATTGCAGGACATCTACGGACTGTCGGCGCTCGCATTCGGCCTTGCCTTCGCGGCCGCGAGCGGCGGCTATCTCGCCGGTACCGCGCTGGCGACCCAGATCGTGACCCGCATCGGCCTCGATCGGACGATCGGCGCCGGCGCGCTGGCGCTGGCGATGGGCGGACTCGCGGCGGTCGTGCCGCTCGCGACCGGCAGCGGGTCCGCGATCCCGCTCGTTGCCGCGATGGCGCTCTATGCGGCCGGAATGGGGCTGGTGCAGCCGCAGACGATCGCCGGCGCGCTGATGCCGTTTCCCGAGCGCGCAGGGGCGGCATCCTCGCTCGTGGGGGTCGCGCAGATGACCATTGCGGCGCTGACCGGCGTCGCGGTCGGCCACGCGCTCGGAACGAGCGCATGGCCGGTTGCGTGGCCCCTCGCGGCGGCGGGGTGTCTCACGCTTTTGCTGTGGGTGGTCTCGCGCGGCGTCCGCGCACGCGACGCGCATCACCACCAGTAGCGAACGTACGGGCCGTATCGGCCCGTGGCTTTAACGCTGCTGCAGCACGCGGTCGAGAATGAAGGCGTCGAGGCTCGCGGTTCCGGTCGGAGGCTTGGGCTGGGCCTTCGGTTGCGGCCTCGCGACAGTGGCGGGCGGGCGGAGCGCTGCGGGCGGCGTCCGCGTGACGGGTGGTGCCAGCGGTGCCTGCAGCACCGCGACCGCGGGCGGCCTTGCGGGCGCAATCGGCGCGGGCGGGCGCATGTCATCTTCGCGCGCGAGCGGCGCGGCGGCCATCGGCGAGAGCAGCGAACTCATCGGCACCGATGTTGGCGCGGTCGCCGGGATCGTCGCAGGCGGCTGCGATGGATCGAACATGCGATTGCCGACGCCCGGCAAGTCGGCGACTGGCATGCTCTGGTGCGCGGTCTTCATGAAGCGGCTCCAGATCTCGACCGGCAGGCTGCCGCCGGTCGCCTTGGTGGCCGAATTGTCGTCGTTGCCGAGCCATACGCCGGTGACGAGATGGCCGGTGTAGCCGACGAACCAGGCGTCGCGGAAATCCTGGCTCGTGCCGGTCTTGCCGGCGGCCGGGATGCCGGCCAGATCCGCCTTGCGCGCCGTGCCGGTCGTCAGCGTCTCCTGCATCATCTGGTTCATCATCGCAACGTGACGCTCGTCGATGACGCGGCCGAGACCTGGATTGCGCGCGCGATAGAGAAGCTTGCCGCCGGCGGTGCGCACGCGCTCGATCACGTGCGGCGCGACCGCGATGCCACCATTGGCGAACGGCACATAAGCCGAGACCAGTTCGGTCACGGATACTTCCGAGGTCCCGAGCGCGATCGAAGCGTTGGAATCGAGCTTCGACATGATGCCGAGCCGGTGCGCGGTGCGCACCACCGACGCCGGACCGACCTCCAAGGTCAGCCGCACCGACACGGTATTGAGCGACAACGCGAGCGCGCGCGTCAGCGTGACGGGGCCGAAGTATTCGCGGCTGTAGTTCTCCGGCTTCCAGCCTTTGACCTCGATCGGCCTGTCTTCGCGCACGGAGTCCGGCGTCAGCCCACGTTCGAGCGCGGTCAGATAAACGAACGGCTTGAACGCCGAGCCGGGCTGCCGCTTCGCGGTGACCGCGCGGTTATACTGGCTCTCCGCATAATTGCGGCCGCCGACCATG
>JAXDNZ010000662.1:0-2857 GCA_034669185.1 Hyphomicrobiales bacterium | reverse complement strand
GATTGCGCCGGATCACGTCGAGCGGATCGAGCCGCAGCTCGACCGCGACGCGCTGCATCAGCCGTTCGAGCGCGTAGTAGACCTGCGGCCCGCCGAAGCCGCGGTTCAACCCGCTCGGCGTCTTGTTGGTGAGCACCACCCGGTTGCGCACCGACACGTTGCGGATGTCGTAAGCGCCGGTGAGATTGCCGTGCATCCGATAGAGCGTGGCGGGCTCGGGCGCGCGGATATGCGCGCCGACATCCTCGACCTGGTCCCACGCGAGCGCCGTGACGCGCCCGTCCGCCGTCACCGCCGCTTCGAGGCGGATCATCCGGTTGGTCGCCGAAACCGACGCGGTCAGATGCTCGAGCCGGTCCTCGATCCATTTCACCGGCCGGCCGGCGACGCGTGCCGCAATGCCCATCAGTGCGATGTAGGGAAAGATGCCCTGCTTCACGCCGAAGCTGCCGCCGCTGTCGGGCGGCGTGCGCAGCCGAAGTCTGTTTCCGGGAACTTTCAGCGCGCGCGCCAGCACCGGGTGGATGCTGAACGGGCCCTGAAAGGTCGCCAGCACATCGTAGGCATCCTCACCCGGGTCGTAGTCGGCGATCAGCCCATAGGTCTCGATTGGCGTGCAGGAGTTGCGCGGATAGTTCACGTCGACCGCGACGCGATGCGCGGCGTCGGCGAACGCAGCTTCGGGATCGCCGTAACGGAACGCGCGGTCGCTCGCGATATTGCCGCCGAGCCCCTCGTGCAGCACGCTGCTGCCCGGATCGAGCGCCTCCTGCGGCTTCACCACGGCGGGCAACGGCTCGTAATCCACCTCGATCAGGTCGAGCGCATCCTCCGCCAGGTACCGGTCGGTCGCGACCACGACCGCAACCGGTTCGCCGACATAGCGCACGCGCTCGACCGCGATGGGCCAGCACTGGATCGGAGCCTTGACGCCGGCGAGCAGCGGCGCGCCGAGCCGCGTCACGTGTTCCGCCGTGATGACGGCCGTCACACCCGGCATCGCCCGCGCCGCGTCCGTCTGCACGGCGCGGATCAGCGCATGTGCGTGCGGTGAGCGCAGGACCGCGGCGTGCAGCGTTCCGGGCGGTACCCCGAGATCGTCGATGTAACGGCCGCGCCCGGTGAGCAGCGCGGCATCTTCCATCCGTTCGATCGATCGGCCGACCCAGCCGGTCATGCCTGTTCCTTCATGTCGGCCCGCCGGCCCCCGCCGCATTGTTGCGCAATCGGCCGTGCACGCAAGCCTGCTTGCGTCGCACGCCCCGCCGTTGTTTATCGCGTTGCCACACAATTGGAACGCCGCGCCATGGTTGAAGCCGGGAGCAATGCGCCGCAGCCGGTTCGCGCCTTGCGCGACTGGCTCGATCATCTCGCGGCGCGCGACCGCCTCGCCGTCATCCGCGGCGGCGTCAAGCTGCGCCACGAGCTTGCAGCCATCGCCAAGCGCCTCGACGGCAGGCGCGCGACGGTTTTTCCGCGGCCGGATGGCCATGTGGTGCCGGTGCTGTCGGGGCTCGTGTCAAGCCGCGCCTGGATCGCGGACGCGATGGGGGTCGAGCCCGCCGAGGTGCTGACGCGCTTCCAGGACGCCGCGCTCCATCCGCTGCGCTGGCAGGAGACGACGTCCGCGCCGGTGCAGGAAGTGGTGCATCGCGACGTCGATCTCGGCACGCTGCTGCCGCTGCCGACCCACAACGAGCACGACAGCGGCGCCTACATCACGGCCGGCCTGATGATCACGCGCAACCCGCGCACCGGCGTGCAGAACGTCTCGATCCACCGCTGCCAGTTGAGCGCGCCGGATCGCCTCGGCCTGCTGCTGCTGCCGCGCCACACCAACGCGTTCTACGAGATGGCGGAGGCTTCAGGCGTTCCGCTCGAAGCCGCGATCGTGATCGGCGTCGATCCGCTCACGCTGCTCGCCTCGCAGGCGATCGCGCCGATCGACACCGATGAGCTGGAGATCGCCGGCGCGCTGCAAGGCCGTCCGCTCCCGGTCGTCAAATGCGTGACGAACGAGCTGCGTGTCCCGGCCGAGGCCGAGATCGTGGTCGAGGGCCGCTTCCTGCCGCGCGTGCGCGAGCCCGAAGGGCCGTTCGGCGAGTTCCCGCAGTATTACGGAGAACGCGCCAACCGACACGTCATGCAGGTCGATGCCGTCACCATGCGCAAGGACGCGCTGTTTCACACCATCGTGGGCGGCGGGCTCGAGCACCTGCTGCTCGGCGCAATCCCGCGCGAGGCCACGCTGCTTGCTCACCTCAAACGGAGTTTCCCAAACGTGCGCGACGTGCATCTCTCGCTCGGCGGGACCATGCGCTATCACCTCTACGTGCAGATCGCGAAGCGCCAGGAGGGCGAAGCCAAGAACATCATGATGGGCGCGTTCGCCGGACACTACGACGTGAAACAGGTGATCGTGGTCGATGAGGATGTCGACATCCATAATCCGGCCGAGGTCGAATGGGCGGTCGCGACCCGCTTTCAGGCCGACCGCGATCTCGTGGTCGTGCCCGAAGCCCAGGGCTCCAAGCTGGACCCTTCGACGCGCGACGGCGTCGGCGCCAAGATGGGCCTCGACGCCACCAAGCCGCTCGCGGCCGAGCCGATGCGTTTCACGCGCATCCGCGTGCCGGGCGAGGACGCGGTCGATCTCGCCCGCGTCGTGACGGCGGGCACGGATTGGCGGAAGGCGGTGGGCGAGTAACCGATCTCTCTCCTCGTCATGGCCGGCTTGTCCCGGCCATCCCGCTTGGTCATGCTCAGCCGACGCGTCAGCATTACTTGTACATCCTCGCAAGCCGTCCTGGAGGTGCCTCTATATCGCGTGACGAAAGGTCTCGTTCGTCGCATTTAC
>JAXDNZ010000661.1:0-2915 GCA_034669185.1 Hyphomicrobiales bacterium | reverse complement strand
CTGGTGCAGCACCGTCGCGACCGGGCCCTTGTAGGGCACCTGCCCCTCGATGCCCTCGGGCACGAGCTTGAGCGTGTCCTTGATGTCCTGCTGGAAATAGCGGTCGGCCGAGCCGCGCGCCATCGCGCCGACCGAGCCCATGCCGCGATAGCTCTTGTACGAGCGCCCCTGCCACAGGAACGCCTCGCCCGGCGTCTCGTCGGTGCCGGCGAGCAGCGAGCCGACCATCACGACGTCGGCGCCGGCCGCGAGCGCCTTGGCAAGATCCCCCGAATACTTGATGCCGCCGTCCGCGATCACCGGCGTGCCGGTTTTGCGCGCCTCCTCGACCGAATCCATGATCGCGGTGATCTGCGGCACGCCCACGCCCGCAACGATCCGCGTCGTGCAGATCGAGCCGGGCCCGATGCCGACCTTGATGGCGTCCGCGCCGGCGCCGATCAGGGCCTTGGCACCCTCGCCCGTCGCGATGTTGCCGGCGACCACCTGCACCTTGTTGGACAGCCGCTTGATGCGGTTGACCGCGTCGAGCACGTGCCTGGAGTGCCCGTGCGCCGTGTCGACCACCACGAGGTCGACACCGGCCGCGATCAGCGCCTCGGTGCGCGCGAAGCCCTTGTCGCCGACCGTGGTGGCGGCGGCGACGCGCAGCCTCCCCTGCTCGTCCTTGGCGGCATTCGGATTGGTGACGGCTTTTTCGATGTCCTTCACCGTGATGAGGCCGACGCAGCGGTAGTTCTCGTCGACCACCAGCAGCTTCTCGATGCGGTGCTGATGCAGGAGCCGCTTCGCCTCGTCCTGCGACACGCCCTCGCGCACCGTGATCAGCTTGTCCTTGGTCATCAGCTCGCTGACACGCTGCTCGGGATCGGTCGCGAAACGCACGTCGCGATTGGTCAGGATGCCGACCAGCTTGCCGGGACGGCCCTGGTTGCCGCCTTCCACCACCGGGATGCCCGAGATGCCGTTCTGTTTCATCAGGTCGAGCGCGTCGACAAGCTTCGCGGACGGACCGATGGTGAGCGGGTTCACCACCATGCCGGATTCGAACCGCTTCACGCGGCGCACCTGCTCGGCCTGGACCTCGGGCTCGAGGTTGCGATGGATCACGCCGATGCCCCCGGCCTGCGCCATGGCGATCGCCATGCTGGCCTCGGTGACGGTATCCATCGCGGAGGCGATGATCGGGATGTTGAGCGGGATGTCGCGGGTGATCCGGCTGCGGATGTCGACTTCGGAGGGGAGCACGTCCGAGAGGCCGGGGCGCAGCAGAACGTCATCGAAGGTGAGCGCCAGCGGCGGGCTCCCGTTCGGCTTTTTCGGCATCGCCAACTCTCCTGACCCGCCGGGGATAAGCGCCGACGCCCGGCGGCAAGCCGGACTGGCGATTCGAGACCCCTGTGGAGTTGACGAGGGCCGATAGCACGGCGGACCGCCCCTGAACAGCCTTTACTGCGGGATTCTCCCCCTCTCCTGCAAACCGATGAACCATTCGACAGCTTGCGGCGACCAATCCGAACGCAGGGTGGAAATCCAACCCGAGAACGGAGCAGTCATGCGCGCCCGGAATTTCAACGTCGCCTCGCCCGCCATTGCGGGCCTGGCATTTCTGTTGGCGTGTTCGACGGTGCCCGCCTCCGCGGCGCCCGCCGCGAGCGCGGCCGATCGATGCATCTCGCCCGAGGTCTCTGACGAAGCGCGTGTGGCCGCCTGCTCTGCCGTCATCGCGGACCGCAAGTCGCCGCGTGGCCATCTACCGGTCGCCTATTGCAACCGCGGTCTCGCGCTGACCGAACTCGGACAATACGATCGCGTCATCGCCGACTCGAACGCGGCGCTGCGCCTCGATGCGAAGCTCCCGTGCGCCTATCTCAATCGCGGCCGCGCGTATTTCTACAAGCGCGATCTCGACCGCGCGATCGCGGACTACATGCAGACCATCAAGCTCGACTCGGGCTATCATGAGGCTTTCGCGAACCTCGGCGCGGCCTATCATGAGCGGCGCGAGTTCGGCCGTGCCGTCGCGGTGTACGACATCGCGATCCGCATCGAGCCGAACGTCGCGATGTATTATCGCGACCGCGCCAACACGCTCTCCTATCTGCGCGAGCTTCCGCGGGCGATCGACGACCTCGCGCGCGCGATCGACCTCGAGCCGGGCGACGCCGAGCTGCATTTCCGGCGCGGACAGCTGGAATCCGAACTTGGATACTTCGACCAGTCGATCGCAGCCTTCACCAAGGCGATCGCGCTGACGCCGGACGATCTCCGCTTCTGGCATGCCCGCTCCAAGGCCCACGAGCGCAAGGGCGACGCCGAGCAGGCAAGCGCCGACCACGACGAGGCGCTGCGGCGCGAAGCCCAGCGCTTCCAGCGCTTGATCAAAAGCGCGGGCACGCCGACGCCCACGCCTTAGACTCTGAGGGAGCGACAGATGCGTTACGCGCTGACCGCCGGGGTCGCCCTGATGCTCGCGGCAGCACAGTTCGCGCGCGCCGACGACACGCCGGAATGGAAGACCTGCATCTCGGTCACCAATACCGGTTACGAGCGGATCCCGGCCTGCACGGTCGTGATCGAGAGCAAGACGGAAACCGGCCGCCGGCTCGCCGGGGCCTACTGCATCCGCGGCAACGACCTGACCGAGTTGGGCGAGCTCGACCGCGCGCTTGGCGATCTCGACGAGGCGATCAAGATCGACGCCACCTACGCGTGCTCCTGGAACAATCGCGGTCGAGTTTACGCTTTCAAGCGCGACTACGACCGCGCGATCGCCGAGTACGACGAGGCGATCAGGCTCGATCCGCGGTTCGTCATCGCCTACAACAACCGCGGCGACGCTTGGCACAAGAGGGGCGATCTCGATCGCGCCGTCGCGGACTTCACCGAAGCGCTGAAGATCAATCCGAACTACG
>JAXDNZ010000660.1:0-6380 GCA_034669185.1 Hyphomicrobiales bacterium | reverse complement strand
CAAAAAGACCGCCAGAAAGACCCGAGCGCCGGCTACGCGCGCGACTGTGTGCCGATGCTCCTGGAGCTGTGGCCGCTCGCCGCCGAGCGCGGGGTGAGGTTCGTGATGAACGCGGGCGGGCTCAATCCGCATGGCGCGCGTGAGGCTGTCGCCCGCGCCTTCAGAGAGAAGGGCTACACGGCCAGGATCGCGGTCGTCACCGGCGATTCGATCTCCGAGCGCATTGACGAATTACAGGCGAGCGGCGAGCCGCTCGCCAACATGGACACGGGCGCCGACATCTCCGGGGTGCGCGACAAGATCGTGTTCGCCAACGCCTATCTCGGCGCTGCGCCGATCGCCGAGGCGCTCGCGCAGGGCGCCGACATCGTGATCACGGGGCGCGTCGCCGATGCAGCGCTATCGCTCGGGCCGCTCATGCACGAGCTTGGCTGGCGCTGGGACGACTGGGAGAAGCTTGCGCAAGGTCTTACCGTCGGCCATCTGCTCGAGTGCTCAGGCCAGGCGACCGGGGGCAACTTCGGCTCGGCCGGCGAATGGGCGAAGACGCAGAATTTCCTCCATCTCGGCTATCCGATCGCCGAAGTCACCGAAGACGGCGCCGCACTGTTGACCAAGGCGCCCGGCACCGGCGGACGCGTCTCGTTCGACACGCTGCGTCAGCAGCTTCTCTACGAGGTGCATAATCCGCACGCCTATTACTCACCCGACGTCGTGCTCGACATGGGGACGATCGTCTTCGACGATCGGGGGGGCGACGAAGTGCGCATCACCGGCGCCGGCGGCGCCAAACGCCCTGACACCCTGAAGGTCGTTGCCGGCTACCACGACGGCTGGATGGGATTGGGCCAGATCGGTTTTTCGTGGCCCGACGCGTATCTGAAATGCGAGACGTCGGCGAACATCATCAAGGGGCTGGTCGAGGAGCGCGGCTGGAAACTCGATGACATCAGCATCGAATATGTCGGTTACAACGCGCTGCTGGGCGCCAACGCCGACGCGTCGCAACGCGACAACCTGAATGAATGCTTCCTGCGGATGACGGTGCGAACGAAGGACCGTCGCATAGCGGAAGGCTTCAGCCGCCTGTTCCCGTGGCTTGCCCTCTCCGGTCCGCCCTATGCCGGCGGCTTGCGCGGCTCTGAGCGCTCCCGCGAACTGCTCGGCCTCTGGCCGACGCTGGTGCGGCGCGACCTGATCGAGCCACGCGTCGCGATCGACGTCGAGGCGGTCGCATGAAGGTCGGGCTGTGGCGCATCGCGCATGCGCGCTCGGGCGACAAGGCCGACCGCGCCGACATCGGGTTGTTCGCCTATGACGCGCCGACCTACGACGTGCTCAAGCGCGAAGTGACGCGCGAACGTCTCGCCGCGCACTTTGCCGAGATCTGCAACGGCGCGGTCGAGATCTATCCGCTCGACAATCTGCTGGCGCTCAAGATCGTCCTCAACGCCGCGCTGCAGGGCGGCGCCGCGCGCTCGCTGCGCATGGACAATCTCGGCAAGAACGTCGCGGCGCAATTGCTGCGGATGGAGATCGAGGCGCCTGCGACCCTGCCGCGGCTTTCAAGTTCATCCGCTCGTCCCCGCGAAAGCGCCCCCCTCCTTCCCACCCCCGCAAGCGGGGGAGGGTTAGGGTGGGGGTAATTACCGCTTTCGCGGGAATGAGCGGGAGGTTGCTTCGACGTCGAGCCAACGCACCTGCATGAATGCTCCCAAACGCAAACCGCGCCGCGCCAACAATGAGAGCAACCGGCGCGACGAGCTGCTGCGCGTGTCCGCACGGCTGTTCCGCGAGAAGGGATTCGACGGCACGACCATCCGCGACATCTCGACCGCGGCCGGCATGCACTCGGGAAGCCCGTTTTATCACTTCAAGACCAAGCAGGACATTCTGCTCGCCGTGATGGAGCAAGGCCTCGCCGAGGGCCTGCGCAAGACCGAAGCCGTGATGGCGCTGCCACTGCCGCCCGAGCAGCGCCTCGTCGGCGTGATCCGCTCGCATCTCGGCACCATCCTGGAGGACGGCAGCGATTTCATTCCGGTGCTGCTCTACGACTGGCGCTCGCTCTCGCCCTTGAACCGCCGCCGCGTCGTCGCGCTGAAGGATCGCTATGACGCGCTCTGGCAGGGGTTGATCGACGAGCTCCAGGCCGCCGGCCACATACCGGGTGATGCGCAGCTCGCGCGGCTGCTCATACTCGGCGCCGTGAACTGGACCGGAACCTGGTACAGGCGCGGCGGACGGCTTTCGCTCGATCAGGTCGCCGAGGACGCGGCGCGCTTGTTCCTGCACCGCTGAGTTCTCGACATCATTGGCGCGAGTCTTTTTCGGGCTCCCGCGTTACAATACAGGTGATTCGGAGCAAGCCATGTCCAGGAAACTTGTCGTCTATTGCGAGCAGTGCGGCGGAAACGAGCCGTCCGGCTCCGCGGATTTCCTCGAATTCCACTGTCTGGTCTTCTGCTCGGCCGATTGCCGCGACGATTATCGGACAGCCGACGAAGCGCGGCGCGACGCCAAGCGCGCGGTGGCCGCGCTCGCTACCGTGGCCGAGGTGATGCGGCGCGACAAGGCCGCCGCAGCCAAGCCGAGGCCCTTGTCCAAACGCCCGCGCGCGGCCTGACCGGAACCGCCTCCACGAGCGAGCCTCCGCCCCCCGCGCCCGCACCGCGGTCGCGCCTTGCGCGGCTGCCGATCTTCTACGGCTGGATCATCGTCGCGGCCGCCTTCGTCACGATGGCGGTCGGCGTGAACGCACGCACCGCCTTCTCGCTCCTCTTCCCCCCGATCCTTGACGAGTACGGATGGGACCGCGGGGTCGTGGCCGGTGTCTTCTCGTTCGGATTCCTCGTGTCCGCGCTGGTCGCCCCGTTCGGCGGGCGCATGGTAGACCTCAAGGGACCGCGGCTGGTCATCGAGTGCGGCGTGGCGGCGCTGATCACCGGCCTTGTGCTCGCGACGTTCGCACGCGAGGTATGGCAGCTCTACGCGACACTCGGCGCCCTCGTCGGCATTGGCGGCAATCTGCTCGGCTACGGGATCCAGTCCGTCGTTCTGCCGAACTGGTTCGTACGCCGACGCGGGCTCGCGATCGGAATCGCATTCTCCGGTGTCGGCCTCGGCTCGATCGTTCTGCTTCCCTGGCTGCAGGTCGTGATCGCGCGCGACGGCTGGCGCTGGGCCTGCATCGCGCTCGCGGTCATCAGCGCGGTCCTGCTGATTCCGCTCAATCTGCTGCTGCGCAAGCGCCCGCAGGATATCGGCCTCTATCCCGACGGGGACGCGGCACCCGTCCCGACATCAGGCGGTCGCCATACAAATATCGTCGACATCGCCTGGACCTCGGTCAACTGGACGCTCGCGCGCGCGGCGCGCACCGGGCGCTTCTGGTGGATCGCGCTCGGTTACTTCTCGATTCTCTATGCGTGGTACGCCGCACAGGTGCACCAGACCAAGTATCTCACCGAGATCGGCGTCTCGCCGATGGAAGCCGCGTGGGCGCTCGGCATCGTGAGCCTTGCCGGCGTGCCCGGGCAGATCATCTTTGGCCACGTCTCCGATCGCATCGGACGCGAATGGGCTTGGGCGATCGGCGGCCTTGGGTTCGTGATCACCTTCGCGGCGCTGATCGCGCTGCAGTCCGGTGCGAATCCGCTGCTGCTCTATACGATGATCCTTGCGCAGGGCTTTCTCGGCTACTCGGCGACGGCGGTGCTCGGACCCATCGCTGCGGAAATCTTCGAAGGACCGCACTTCGGCTCGATCTTTGGCACGCTGATGCTGTGCGCCATCACCGGGGGCGCTGTCGGCCCGTGGATCACCGGGCTCCTGCACGACCACACCGGCACCTACAACGCGGCGTTCTGGATTGCCTTGGCATTCAGCATCCTGTCCGCGGTCGCGATCTACATCGCGGCACCGCGCAAAGTACGCGTCGTCGCCGGGCAGATTGGGCGAGATTGAGCGCCGATCAGCGCGCCGCGCGCTGATGAATCCCATCAAGACTTGAGATTTGAATAAGCCGCGCGGGCAGCTTAATGCGTACCGCCGAGGAGAAAACGATGCGACGGCCTGATCCGCTCGAAGTCCGCGCGCGCGAGCTTGCCATCGCAGCCGGGCTCAATCCTGATGATCGCGTCGGCGAGGGACGCGGAATGCCCGTGTGGTGCACGTTCCGCGATGCCGCGCGGCAGGCGCAGCTCGTGAAGGAGGCGGCAGCCCTCGAGCTGCCGCCGCAAGCGCCGCAGTATCAAGACAGCCCGCTCAAGGTCTTTGGCGAGCACGACGAAGGCACGCTCGCACAGATGCGCAACTGCATGAGCGTCGGCAACGTCGTAGCCGGCACGATCTGCGCCGATGGTCATCTCGGATACGCGCAGCCGGTCGGCGGCGTCATTGCCTACGAGGGTCAGATCAGCATTTCCGGTGTCGGGTTCGACATCGGCTGCGGCAACATGGCGATCCGGCTCGACACGCCCTACGCGGCTATCCAGGATCGCATCGGCGAGATCATCCGCGACGTGGCGCGCGTGATCTCATTCGGCATCGGGCGCAGGAATGAAGAACGTGTCGAGCACGCGCTGTTCGACGACGACGAGGCGTGGCGCGCATCCGACATGGAAGCTTACCGGCCAAAGGCGGTCGGACAGCTCGGTACGGTCGGTTCGGGCAATCACTACGTGGATCTGATGCGTGACGAGGAAGGCCTTGTGTGGATCGGGGTGCATTTCGGCAGCCGCGGGCTCGGGCACACCAGCGCGACGCGCTATCTCAAGGCGGCGGGCGGCAAGGACGGCATGAACGTGCCGCCCGCCGTCATCGACGAGAACGGCGAACTTGGACAGCGTTACATCGCCGCGATGGAGCTCGCCGGACGCTACGCCTATGCGGGACGCGAGTGGGTTTGCGAGCGCGTGCGCAGGATTGTCGGCGGCGCCGAGACGGAGCGGGTCCACAATCATCACAACTATGCCTGGCGCGAGCGCCACGGCGACCGTGACTTGTGGGTCGTGCGCAAGGGAGCGACGCCGGCGTTTCCCGGCCAGCGCGGATTTGTCGGCGGCTCGATGGGCGACGACGCCGTGATCATCGAGGGCGTCGACAGCGAGGAGGCGCGTGCGTCTCTCTATTCGACCGTACATGGGGCGGGTCGACTGTTCGGACGCAAGGAGGCCAAACGCAGGTTCATACGCGAAGAGATGGACGCGTGGCTGCAGCACCGTGGCGTGGTGTTGATCGGCGCCGATCTCGACGAAAGCCCGATGGCCTATCGGCGCCTGCCCGACGTGCTGGCGCACCACGCCGATTCGATCCGCGTGTTGCACACGCTGCGGCCGTTCGCTGTCGCGATGGCGGGTGCCGGCGAGTTCGACCCGTTCAAGGACTAGCGCGCCGGACCGCGCCAGGCCGGCCGCGCGAACGGAAGGCTCCTAAGTCAGGCGGTCGGGAGGTGTGTGGTCTTTCGTCACCCGATGGAACTTGGCCGCCTTTGGCCCGTTCTCCCCTGCGATCCGCCGGCAAAGTCGTCTGGCGCGCTCATCTTCACCCAAAGGACACCTACATGTTCGGCCGGCCGGAGGCTCGTTACCCCGAGATTGCGGACCTCCGGCGTGGAGTGCGCACTCTGGATCGCCTGATCTCGCGCATGAGTGAAGCCACCGCCGAAGGCGCGCGATACGCGGCCGACAAGGGTCGGGAAACCACGGCCGGAGCGTTCGACGACGTGGCCGAGCGCTTCCGGACCGGCGCCGGGCGGGTGGGCAAGGAAGCGGTGCGGTTAGGCCATCGCGCGACGGCGCTTGGCGAGATGTCGATCGATCGGCTTGCCAAGGATGTGGGGCTGCACCCTCTGATGTTCCTCGGCATCGCGCTGGGCGTGGGCGCGATCATCGGCGCGGCAAGATATCGATACGCGATTCAAAATCCCACGCCGCGGAGACGGCCAACGCGACCGAGAAAGGGTATCCGCAAATGAACGAAGATCGTCTGGAAGGCAAAGTGAGGACGCTTGGCGGCAAGGCCGAGCAACTGGCAGGCCGGGCCACCGGCGATGCGAAGCTGACCGTCGACGGTGCGATCGACGAGGCGACGGGTCGCGTGCAGGACCTGTATGGCCAGGCTAAAGACGCCGCCTCGGACGCCTACGACGCGCTGGAGGAGGGGGCGGAGCACGCCGAGGACGTCATCCGCGACTTCATCGAAACCCGTCCGTATACGACTGCGGCGCTCGCTCTGTGCGCGGGCTGGCTGATCGGCCGCATGGGCCGGCGCAACGCCTGAGACGTCCGCGCGGCTCAGGTCCGGCGGTCGCGCTGACGTTGCAGCCGCGTTCCGCAACAGGCCTGGATTTGGTAGCGGGGGAGGGACTTGAACCCCCG
>JAXDNZ010000659.1:0-3201 GCA_034669185.1 Hyphomicrobiales bacterium | reverse complement strand
GGCGATCGCAGCGGCACTTTGGATCGATCTGCCGCTCGAAGCCGTGATGCTGAAAGTGTCCGGGGGCATGAGCGGATTCTCGCTGCTCGCGATCCCGTTCTTCATCCTTGCCGGCGCCATCATGGCGGTCGGCGGCATGGCGGAACGTCTGGTCAACCTCGCCAAGGTGTTCGTCGGCTTCATCCGCGGCGGCATGGCGCTGGTCAACATCCTCGCTTCGACCATGTTCGGCTGCATCTCGGGCTCGTCGGTCGCCGACACCGCGGCGGTCGGCTCCGTGATGATCCCGCAGATGATAAAGAACGGCTATCCGCGCCTGTTCGCGGTCAACGTCACCATATCGGGCTCGCTGCAGCCGTTGCTCGTTCCGCCCTCGCACAACATGATCATCTATTCGATCGCTGCCGGCGGCACGATCTCGGTTGCGCATCTGTTCATGGGCGGCATCATCCCCGCTTTGCTGCTCGGGCTGTCGCTCATCATCCTGGTGCTGATCATCGCGTACCGGAATGATTATCCGAAGGGCGACGTGATCCCGCTCCGCCAGGCGCTCAAGATCGCCGTCGACGCGATCTGGGGCATGGTCACGATCGCGATCATCCTCGGCGGCATCCTCAGCGGCGTCTTCACGCCGACTGAGGCAGGCGCGGTCGCCTGCGTCTATGCGTTCTTCGTGACGATGTTCGTTTATCGCGACGTGAAATGGAGCGAGTTGCCCAAGCTGATCGGCCGGGTGGTGCGTACCATCGGGATGGTCATGATCATGATCGGGTTCTCGATCGCGTTCGGCTACATGATGGCGATCATGCAGATACCCGCGAAGGCGACGGAATTCTTCATCGCGATATCGAGCAACAAATACATGTTCCTGCTCTGGATCAATATTCTCCTGCTGCTGCTCGGCACCTTCATGGATCTGGCGCCGATGCTGCTGATCTGCACGCCGATCTTCCTTCCGGTGATCAAGACGTTCGGCATCGATCCGGTGCATTTCGGCATCATCATGATCCTCAATCTCGGTATCGGTCTGCTGACTCCCCCCGTCGGCCCCACGATGGTCGTCGGCTGCGCCATCGGGCGCGTCAGCATGGAGGCGGTGTCGCGCTCGATCCTGATCTTCTACGTCCCGATGATCATCGTGCTGCTGCTGGTCACTTACATTCCGGCCCTGACATTATGGCTGCCGAGCGTGGTGCTGGGTAAGTGAGCCGGCTTGCCGCCGCGACCCTTGGGAGCCTGCCGGCCGACATCGGGCGGCCGCGCTATGACCGTGCTGCCGTCGCAAACGGCATCGTCCATCTCGGCGTCGGCGCGTTCCAGCGCGCGCATCAGGCCGTCTACACCGAAGCCGCGCTCGCCGCCGGCGATCGCCGTTGGGGCATCCTCGGCGCGAGCCTGCGCTCGCCTGCGGTGCGCGACCAGTTGAAAGCTCAGGACTGGCTCTACACGCTCGCCATCCGCGGCGCCGAAGGGGAGCGCTTGCAGGTCATCGGCGCGCTCAAGGAGGTGCTGGTCGCGCCCGAAGACCCGGCGGCATTGCTCCGCGCGCTTTGCGACCCGGCCATCGCCATCGTCACGCTCACCGTGACCGAGAAGGGCTATTGCCACGATCCGGCCAAGGGCGTGCTCGACGAAAGCCATCCCGACATCGTGCATGATCTCGCCACTCCGGCGGCCCCGCGTTCGGTGCCGGGCTTCATCGTGGAGGCGCTCCATCGTCGCAAGAGCGCAGGGGTGCCCGCCTTCACGGTGCTGTGCTGCGACAATCTTCCGCACAACGGCCGCACCGTCGCGGCGATCGTGACGCGCTTCGCGGCGTTGCGCGAAAAGCAGCTCGCGCACTACGTCCAGAACGAGGTCGCATTTCCGGCGACCATGGTCGACCGCATCACGCCTGCCACCGCCGACGAGGACCGCGCCGCGATCTCGGAACGGCTTGGCGTCGAGGATGCGGCCCCCGTCGTCACCGAGCCGTTCAGCCAGTGGGTGATCGAGGATCGCTTTCCCCTCGGTCGTCCGGATTGGGCGCCCGCCGGCGCGGAGTTCGTCGCCGACGTCGCGCCCTACGAGAACATGAAGCTGCGGCTCCTCAATGGCAGCCATTCGACGCTCGCCTATCTCGGCTATCTCGCCGGCTACGAGACCGTCGCCGACACGATGAAGGACGACAATTATCGCCGCCTCGCCGAGGGCGTGATGGACGATGCCGCGACCACGCTGAAGATGCCGCCCGGCGCCGATGTCGCCGCCTACAAGAGCGCGCTGATGGAACGCTACGCCAATCCGGCGCTGCGGCACCGCACCTGGCAGATCTGCATGGACGGCTCGCAGAAGCTGCCGCAACGCCTGCTCGGCTCGATCCGTGACCGGCTTGCCGCCGGTACGCCGACCGACCGCCTGGTCATGGGGGTCGCGGGCTGGATGCGCTACGTTGCCGGCGTCGACGAGCAGGGCAAACCGATCGACGTGCGCGATCCACTGTCCGCGCGGCTGCGCTCGACCGCCGACGAGGCGGGCCTCAAGGCGCAACGCCTCGCCCCTGCCCTGCTCGACGTGCGCGAGATTTTCGGCGACTTGTCCGACGACCCGCGCTTCCGGTCAGCGGTTCAGGCGGCGCTCGCTCGCATCATCGCGAAGGGCGCGAAGGCGGCGGTGGCCGCCTTGTAGCCCGCTTGAGCGAAACGAAAGCCGGGTCTCTTCATAGGCCTGTCCCGGGTTTCGCTTCGCTGAACCCAGGCTACGCCGCTTGCATTACGCCGCACTCTTGGCCGGCCGTCTGATCAGCGCGGCGATCGAGGTCCGGTCGAGCGCCTCCATGAACGCCGCGATGCCGCGACCGATGGCTCGATCCAGTTCGCGCTCGACATCCGATACCGGCGCCTCGGACAGCATCTGTACGAGCGGTCCGCATTCCTTGAAGCGCGGCTCGACCGCGCGGATCACCTGGCCGACGCGGATCGCGCCCGGCGCCATCGCAAGCCGCACGCCGCCATGCGGCCCACGAATGGTCTCGACCAAGCGCGCCTTGGTGAGCGTCTTGATCAGCTTGAAGATATTCTGCTCGGTGATGCCGGTCGCACGCGCGATGTCGGCGACTTTCGACAGCACCGGATGCCGCTCCCCGCAATAGGCGAGCACACGCAACGCGTAACGGCTTTGCTCGGTCAGGCGCATGTCGTTTGAAGCTAGTCAAAACAACGG
>JAXDNZ010000658.1:0-6026 GCA_034669185.1 Hyphomicrobiales bacterium | reverse complement strand
TGCTGATCTCGGATGACTTCAACGGCGCGGTCTGGCGCGTGACCTACGGCAACCAGAAAAACGCGGCCGCGAAATAGCGACCACGACACCGGCGGGAGCGGCAACGGCTGCTCCCGCCATATTCTTTTCATGGGCTGAAGTGGACGATCCATGCGGACGATTCTTGCCGCGGCGCTGCTTGCCGGGATGTGCGCCGGGGCGGCCGCCGCGCCGTTCGACGAGAAGCTCGCGACCTGCCTCGCTTGTCATGGCGAGAAGGGAATATCCGAGACCAGCGAAGTGCCGTCGCTCGCCGGGATGCCGGCTGACTTCACGCTGATCCAGTTGTTCCTGTTCCGCCAGGGCACACGCAAGGTCGAGATCATGAATGACCTTGCCAAGGACATGACCGACGACGATCTGCGCAAATTCTCCGACTATTTCGCCAAGCTGAGTCCCCCGAAGGTGGCCGGTGATGCGCTCGATCCGGCCATCGCGGCGCGCGCGCAAGGCGTCATCGCCAAGCACCACTGCGGGTCCTGCCACAACCCGGACTTCTCCGGGCGCGAGCAGATGCCGCGCCTTGCGGCGCAGCGCGAGGATTATCTCTTGAAGTCGCTGCGCGACTACAAGGCCGCCGCGCGGCCGGGTTACGACGCGACCATGGACGAAGTGATCCGGCCGATTACCGAGGCCGACATCGTGGATCTGGCCCACTATCTGTCGCGCTATCGCTGAAACGGCGGCCGCGCCCGCGGCTCACTGGGCGCGATGATTGCGTAAGCTCCTATTCGGAGCTCCTGCGCGCAGCGCGCGTCTCGAAGACATTTCCGTCGTCCGAACCGTCGTCCCGACGCCACACGGGCGCCCGGATGTGCGACAATCTCATGTTGCTTGATCTAGAAACAACTCGCTCCAGGAGTCAGCCATGTCGGTTATTTACGTTCAGACAACGGGAACGCAGACCGTGGGTTTCGGCACCGGCCCGTCCCCCATTCCGGGTCTCACCCTGACCATTCCCGAGGGGTTCGGCGAGCAGGCCTCGTCACCCTGAACGTGCCGAATCCGTACTCGTACACCGAATCGACGCAGTATGCTGCGGGTGGGTGGTTCGGCATTGCGGTCGACGGCACGACGTTGCCCAACGTTGCGAGCTTCACCTTCGTACGACCGTCCCAGCCCGTGGAGAACGTGGGCCGGATCCCGACAACCCTGATGGTCGCCGTGCCGCTGGCGGGCAAGCCGCAAACAGTCGTAGCGCTGTGGCGATCGTACGGGATGTGGTTGCGCCTCGACACTCCGGCCTCGCTGAGCGCGCTCATCGCCTGAGCGGCGGGTAACGATTAACGGCGAGGATGTCGACGTACCGTAGCGCCGCGGCCGGGCGGCAGACAGCGCTGCAGTGCCAGACCTGTCACGGCCTCGACGGGCTTTCGAAAATTCCCGGTGCGCCGAACATCGCCAGCAGCCCCGCGGCTTGAGCGGTAAAGCGGCGAACCGCGCCGGCGGAGGAGTGGCGCCGATAAATTCAATCTTATATTGTGTGGCGCCGAATACCATCAGTGGGAGAAAGTCATGGCCACCGTATTTGTCCAGACCACGGGTTCGCATCAGACCGGTTCGCCCCAGATGACGCCAATTCCGGGCCTCGCGCTGACGATACCGGAAGGTGCGGGCGTCGAAGCGGTGGTGGTCTTGAACGTGCCGAACCCCTATGCAACCGGAAACAATTTTCCCGGCGGCAATTTCGGAGTCGCGGTGAACGGGACGGTGCTGCCGGCATATGCCAGCTTCACCTACGGCGTCCAGCAGCCGGGCAGCTTCAATCGCATGCCGACGACGCTGGTCGTGGGGGTACCGCTCGGGGGTAAGCCGCAGCAGATTCAAGCGATGTGGTCGGGCGTGCGCGGCAGCACGGTGATCATCGACAGTCCGGCATCGTTAACGGCGTTCCTCGACTGACGCTTTTCGGCACGATCCGGCGGAGGCGTTCTCGTCCGACGCGGGATCGTGTCGTACCGCAGCGAGAAGTGCCTCCGGCCGACGCGCCAACCGCGAGGTAGAATTGTACTTGCGGCGGCCCGTTTTCTCCTGTTCGATGCAATCTCAGGAGGAAGACCATGCCGACGGTGTACGTCCAGATTCCAGGCGCTCCCAATACGACCGCTCCATCGCCAGTCCCGATCCCCGGGCTCGGCCTCGACATCCCTGCGGGGGCGGGCGAACAGGCAGTCATCATCCTGAATGTGCCGCAGGCCTTTGCGGAAGGCGCAAACTTTCCGGGAGGATGGTTCGGCCTGTCGGTCGACGGCGCCATGCTGCACTTAAGCGTACGGTTTCGTGGCCTGGCGGACTCGCCGAAGAGTCGCTACTACACACCGTGCACATTGGTTGCGGCGGTACCGCTTAAGCTTAAGGCGCAAAAGGTCCAGGCCATGTGGAACGCCGAAACCGGGTCTACCGTCGGCCTGGGCGCCTCTTCCTTGACCGTCATGGTTGACTGATCGCGTGTCGTGAGAGCTACTCCGCCGCCTCGCGCACCGGCTCGACCCGCTCCACCTTGGCGGCGCAGAACTTGAACTCGGGAATCTTGCCGAACGGATCGAGCTTCGGATTGGTGAGCAGGTTCGCGGCCGCCTCGACGTAGGCGAACGGGATCGAGACCACGCCGTCCGGAATACCGTCGTCCTGACGTGACGCCAGCTCCACAGTGCCGCGCCGCGTCGTCACGCGGATCATGTCGCCCGCCTCAATCCCGAGCTTGGCGATGGTGCCGCGCGAGACCGCCGCGATCGCGGATGGCTCCAGCGCATCCAGGACGGTCGCGCGCCGCGTCATCGCGCCGGTATGCCAATGCTCGAGCTGGCGGCCGGTGGTGAGGATGAACGGATACTCGGCGTCCGGCACCTCGTCCGGCGGCGTGTATCTCGCGGCCACCAGCTTCGCCATGCCGCCGGGACGCGGGAAGCCTTTGTCGAACACCACGTCGCGACCCGGCACGTCGGGCCCGTCGACCGGATAGGTGACATGATCCTCGCGTGCGACGCGCTCCCACGTGATGTTCTCGAGGGCCGGCATCAGGTTCGCCATCTCGGTGAACACTTCCGAGACGTGCTGGTAGTTCCAGTTGCAGCCCATGCGCTGCGCGAGATCCTGGATGATCCAGAGATCCTGACGCGCGTCGCCGGGCAGCGGCAGCGCCGCGCGGCCCATCTGCACCTGTCGGTTGGTGTTGGTGACGGTGCCGTCCTTCTCCGGCCACGCGCTCGCAGGCAGGATCACGTCGGCGTAGGACGCGGTCTCGGTGACGAAGATGTCCTGCACCACGAGGTGTTCGAGGTGCGCGAGCGCGCCGCGCGCGTGATTGAGGTCGGGATCGGACATCGCGGGGTTCTCGCCCATGATGTACATGCCCTTGATCTCGTCGGCATGCACCGCGTCCATGATCTCGACCACGGTCTTGCCTTTCTTCGGATCGAGCGTCACGCCCCATGCGGCTTCGTACTTCGCGCGGATGCCGGCGTCCTCGACCGACTTGTAGTCGGGGAAGAACATTGGGATCAGGCCCGCGTCGGACGCGCCCTGCACATTGTTCTGCCCGCGCAGGGGATGCAGGCCGGTGCCGGGGCGGCCGACCTGACCGCAGATCAGCGACAGCGCGATCAGACAACGCGCGTTGTCGGTGCCATGGGTGTGCTGCGATACGCCCATGCCCCAGAAGATGATCGCCGACTCGGCGCGCGCAAAGGTGCGCGCCACGTTGCGCAGCACGTCCGGCTCGATGCCGCAGATCGGCGCCATTTCCTCGGGAGTGAACGGCTTCACGGTCTCGGCGAGCTTCTCGAAGTCTTCCGTATAGGTCTGCACGTATTGCTGGTCGTAGAGCTTCTCCCCGATGATGACGTTGAGCATGCCGTTGAGCATCGCCACGTCGGTGCCGTTCTTGAACTGCATCATCTGCCAGGCGTGGCGCTTCAACGCCTGCCCGCGCGGGTCCATCACGATCAGCTTGGCGCCGCGCTTGGCCGCCTGCTTGAAGAAGGTCGCGGCGACCGGGTGGTTCTCGGTCGGGTTGGCGCCGATGACGATGATGACGTCGGAATTCTTGCACTCGTTGAACGTCGCGGTCACGGCCGCCGAGCCGACGCCCTCGAGCAGCGCGGCGACCGACGAGGCGTGGCAGAGCCGCGTGCAGTGATCCACGTTGTTCGAGCCGAAGCCGGTGCGCACGAGCTTTTGGAAGAGATAAGCCTCTTCATTCGAGCCTTTCGCCGAGCCGAAGCCCGCGAGCGCACGCGGGCCGTCGCGGTCGCGGATTTTCACGAGACCGGATGCGGCGCGTTCCATCGCCTCGTCCCAAGTTGCGGGACGGAAATGAGTCCACGGGTTCGCGGGATCGACCAGATCGTCGGCCGCTTTCGGCACGCCATCCCGGCGCACCATCGGTTGCGTGATGCGCTGCGGATTGGTCACATAGTCGAAGCCGAAGCGGCCCTTCACGCACAGGCGGTTCTCGTTCGCCGGGCCTTCCTTGCCGGTCACGTAAAGGAGCTTGTCGTCCTTGATGTTGTAGGTGAGCTGGCAGCCGACGCCGCAATAGGGGCATACGCTGTCGACCTTGCGGTCCGGAAAGTGCGCTGCGGTGCGGACGTTGTTTCCATCAACAAGCGTCGCCGGCATCAATGCGCCTGTCGGGCAAGCCTGCACGCACTCACCGCACGCAACGCAGGTTGACGACCCCATGGCATCGTCGAAGTCGAACACGATCTTCTCGTGGTGGCCGCGGCCGGCCATGCCGATCACGTCGTTGACCTGCACCTCGCGGCAAGCCCGGACGCACAGATTGCACTGAATGCAGGCGTCGAGGTTCACCGCCATCGCGATATGGCTGCGGTCGGGCGCGGGCTGGCGCTCGCGCGACGGCAGGCGGCTCGTCGCGATGCCCATGCGATCGGCCCAGTTCCAGAACTTGGAGGCCGGGTCATGCGCCTGCGTGTTGCGGTCCGGCTGATCCGAGATCAGCAGTTCGAACACCATTTTCCGCGCGGTTTTCGCGCGATCCGAGGCGCTCTTGACCTTGATGCCGGCGGTCGGCGTGCGGATGCAGCTTGCGGCCAGCACGCGTTCGCCGTCGATCTCCACCATGCAGGCGCGGCAGTTGCCGTCCGGGCGGTAGCCGGGCTCGGGCGCGTAGCACAGATGCGGGATGTCGGTGCCGTTGCGCTTCGCGACCTGCCAGATCGTTTCACCCTCACGCGCGTGCACTTCCTGCCCGTCGAGCGTGAACGTGATCGTTTTCGGACCCGTGCCCTCGCCCTGAACCTTGTCGGCGGCGCCGATGTGCACGACCGCGGGGCGCCCGTCGCCCTTGGTGCCGCCGCCGGCCGCGCCGGCCTTGTCGTGGCCGTATCCTCCGGGTGTCGAACCGTTCGTGCTCGTCATGGCGTCACCATTGGCCCAAGGGCTTGGTCAAATCGTCGCGGAAATACTTGAACACGCAGGTCAGCGGGTTTGGCGCTGCCTGACCGAGGCCGCAGATCGAGGCATCGCGCATCGCGGTCGAGAGTTCGGTCAACAACGCCTCATCCCACGGTCCGGTTGCCATCAGCTTGACGGCCTTCTCGGTTCCGGCGCGGCAGGGCGTGCACTGGCCGCAGCTCTCGTCCTCGAAGAAGCGCATCAGGTTCAGCGCCACGGCCTTCATGTCGTCCGCCTCCGACAGGATGACGACCGCGTGCGAGCCGACGAAGCAGCCGTATTTTTCCAGGGTTCCGAAATCGAGCGGTTCGTCCGCCTTCGAAGCGGGAAGGATGCCGCCCGAGGCGCCGCCCGGCAGATAGCCCTTGAAGGTGTGTCCGTCCGTCATGCCGCCGCAGTATTCCTCGATCAGCTCGCGTGCCGTGACGCCGGCGGGCGCCAGCACCACGCCCGGCTTCTTCACGCGGCCGGAGACCGAAAAGCTGCGAAATCCTTTGCGTTCGCGACGACCGTGCGAGGAAAACCAGTTCGCGCCTTTCTCGACGATGTCGCGCACCCAGAACAAAGTT
>JAXDNZ010000657.1:0-6414 GCA_034669185.1 Hyphomicrobiales bacterium | reverse complement strand
ACCGGGTCACGGCGCTGCGCGCCGGCCCGGTGATGACGAAATGAGAGAGACGCACTCACCGCGTCAGCTCCGCGATGAACGCGCGCGTGCGCGTCTCTTTCGGCGCGCCAAAAATCTGATCGGGCGGGCCTTCCTCGACGATCAGGCCGTGATCCATGAAGATCACGCGGTCGGCGGCATCGCGCGCGAAGCGCATCTCATGGCTGACGACCAGCATGGTCATGCCGGCCGCTTTGAGCTCGCGCATCACGGCAAGCACCGAACCGACCAGCTCCGGATCGAGCGCCGACGTCGGCTCGTCGAACAGCATCACGGCGGGTTCGAGTGCCAGCGCGCGGGCAATTGCGACGCGCTGCTGCTGCCCGCCGGACAATTCTCCCGGATAGGACTTTGCCTTGCCGGCCAGGCCCACGCGGTCGAGCGCCGCCATCCCGGCAGCCTCAGCCTCGCCACGCGATTTGCCGGCCACCTTGCGCAGCGCGAGCGTGACGTTCCCGAGCGCCGTCATGTGCGGATAGAGATTGAACGACTGGAACACCATGCCGATGCGACGGCGCATTGCGTTGATGTTCGTCGAGCGCGCCATCAGGTCGACGCCGTCGAGGGTGATCGCGCCCGACGTCGGCTCCTCGAGCCGGTTGCAGCAGCGCAGCAGCGTGCTTTTCCCCGAGCCCGACGGGCCGATGATGAACACAAGCTCCTGCGGCGCGACTTTCAGGTCGATGCCGCGCAGCACTTCGGCCGCGCCGAAGGTCTTGCGCAGCGCGCGGACGTGAAGGATGGGGGACGTCACGGTCATCGCCACCTGTCATTCCGCGGCGCGCCGCAGGCGCGAGCCCGGAATCCATAACCACGACGTTCTCGGCTCAACGACGATCCTGTGGTTATGGGGTCCCGGGCTTCGCACTTCGTGCGGCCCCGGGACGACAGCAACCTCAACTGCACTCCGGCTTGTGCTCGGTCGGGTCGTATCCCGCCATGCCGGGCACGCCGTAGCCGGGGAACACGGTCACGGCCGCCGAGCCCGGCGCCGGCTTGATGCCGAACCATTTCTCATGGAACTTGGCGATGGTGCCGTCGAGCTTCATGCACTCGATCGCGTTCTCGATGGTCTTGCGCAATTCGACCGAATCCTTGCGCAGCGGCGCGGCCCACACGAGCCCGGTGGAGTGCAGGTAGGACAATTCGAGCTGCGGATTGTTTTTCACCGCCCAGGCGATGTTGGTGTTGCCGGCAACATTCGCGTCGGCGCGGCCGGCGAGCACGGCCTGCACGGCGTCGGACTGGGTGCCGAAGCTCTCGACCTTCCAGCCGATCTTCGGCTCGAGCTCGCGCGCCCATGAATCGTAGGCCGAGCCCTTGTTCACCGAGACGATCTTGCCTTTGAGATCTTCGAGTTTCTCGACCTTCGGCGCGCCCTTCTTGATCAGGAACTGGAAGTCCGTGTTCAGATAGCCTTCGGTGAACAGCATGTTGTCGGCGCGTTCTTTTGTCACCGTCGTCGGCGCCGCCAGATAGTCGTAGGTGCCGGCCTGCAGCGCCGGCACCAGGCCGGAGAACTGCAGGGCGTCGATGACGGATTTGCGCTTCAGGCGTCGGGCGATCTCGTCGGCGAGATCGACGTTGAAACCCTCGTAGCCGCCGCCGAGCTTTGGCATCGCATGCGGCGCGAAGGTGCCGTCGACCGCGGTTTTCAGCGGCGGGGCTTCTTGTGCCAGCACCGGAGTGGCGCATAGCAGGCCTGCCAGCACGAACGCATATTGCTTCATGGAAAACTCCCGTGAGACGCTAGTGCCCTGAACCTGAAGTTCGCAAAACCCGGCGGCAACACGATGCGAACTTCAGGTTCAAAAGGGCACTAGATTCATAGAGTTGGTAGTGTCCTTCGATTCCGAAGTTCGCGTCGAGCGTGCCGCCATGTATTGCGAACTTCGGAATCGGGACACTACCCCGGCGTTGAAGGATCGGCCTCAAGCCTATAGCAGTGGGCCGAGGGGCCACAAGCTCAAGGACGCGGCGGAAAAATGCCAGCGATGCTCGATAGTCATGCAGGCGGCGTCTACATTATTGCGGCAACGCCGTTCACCGATGACGGCGCGGTCGACACCGCGAGCCTCGACCGGCTGATGGATTTCTACATCGGTTGCGGCATCACCGGGATCACGGTGCTCGGCATCATGGGCGAGGCGCCCAAGCTCACCCACGCGGAATCGGTCGCGCTGACACATCAGGTAGTGCGGCGTGCCAAGGGTCTACCGGTGGTGGTCGGCGCGTCGGCGCCGGGCTTCGCCTCGATGGGCGCGCTGGCGAAGGATGTCATGGACGTGGGCGCTGGCGGCGTGATGATCGCGCCGCCTTCCACCCTCAAGACCGACGACCAGATCGTGACCTACTACGCCAATGCCGTGGAGGCGATCGGCAGCGACGTGCCGTTCGTGCTGCAGGACTATCCGTACGCCTCCGGCGTCTACATGGCGCCTTCGGTGATCGCTCGCATCGTGCGGGACAATCCCTCATGCAAGATGGTGAAGCACGAGGAGTGGCCGGGCCTCGAAAAGCTGACAGCTCTGAAAAATCTGATGGCCGACGGGAGCATGCGCAAGGTCGCGATCCTGTGCGGCAACGGCGGCGTGTTCCTGCCGCATGAGCTCGAGCGCGGGGCCGACGGCGCCAACACCGGCTATGCCTACCCCGAAATGCTGGTGCGGCTCGTGACGCTGATCAAGGCCGGAGACCGCGCGGCCGCGCACGACCTGTTCGACCGGCACCTGCCGCTCTTGCGTTATGAGCAGCAGCCCGGGATGCTCGGGCTCGCGGTGCGCAAATACATTCTCAAGCGGCGCGGCGCGATCGCCAGCGATGCGCAGCGCAAGCCGGGGATCCGGCTTTCCCGGGAAGCCATCGCCGAGATCGAGTTCCTGATCGCGCGGCTGGAGCGGAACACCTGATGTCGACGCGTCCAGACGTCCGCATGGCGGTCGATATCGGCGGCACCTTCACCGACATCGTGCTCGATCGCGGTCCCTCACGGCTCACCCGCAAGGTGCTCACGACTGCGAAGCGCCCCGAGGAGGGCGTGCTCGACGGCGCGCGCCTTGTGCTCACGGACGCCGGCCTGCATTTCTCCGACATCGACGTGTTCATCCACGGCACGACGCTCGCCACCAATGCGATCATCGAGCGGCGCGGCGCGCGCACCGCGCTGATCGCCACGGAGGGTTTTCGCGACACGCTCGATATCGCCACGGAAAGCCGCTACGACCAATACGATCTCACCATCGAGAAGCCGCAGCCGCTGGTGCCGCGGTCCTTGCGCGTGACCGTGCCGGAGCGCGTCGACGTGCATGGCGCAGTACGCCTGGCCCTCGACGAGGCCGCGGTCGCCGGGCAGGTGGATTTCCTGCGCCACAACGGCATCGAGGCGGTCGCGGTCTGCTTCATGCATTCGTATGTGAACCCGGCGCACGAGCAGCGCGCGGGCGCGATCCTCAAAGACGCGCTTCCCGAATTGAGTATCACGCTGTCGTCCGAAGTGTGCCCCGAGATCCGCGAATACGAGCGCACCTCCACGGCGGTCGCGAACGCCTACGTGCAGCCGCTGATGGATGGCTATCTGGCGCGCATGGATGAGGCGCTGCGAGTCGAGCAGTTCCGCGGCGCGATCTATCTGGTGACGTCGGGCGGCGGGCTGACCTCGATCGACACGGCGCGGCGGTTTCCGGTGCGATTGATTGAGTCCGGGCCGGCCGGCGGCGCGATCTTCGCCGCACAGGTCGCGGCGCGCGCCGGAGAGAGACAAGTGCTGTCGTTCGACATGGGCGGCACCACGGCGAAGATCTGCCTGATCGAGAATTTCGAGCCGAACGGTTCGCGCGTCTATGAGGTCGACCGTGCGGCGCGCTTCCTCAAAGGATCGGGTCTCCCGGTGCGGATTCCGGTGATCGACATGGTGGAGATCGGCGCGGGCGGCGGCTCGATCGCCAAGATCGATGCGTTGAAACGGGTCACGGTCGGTCCCGAGAGCGCTGGCTCCGAGCCCGGCCCGGCCTGCTACCGGCGCGGCGGTCTGCGGCCGACCGTCACCGACGCAGACGTGGCGCTCGGCATGATCGATCCGGCGTCGTTCGCGGGCGGGACGATTCCGCTCAATGCCGACCTCGCGCGCGCCGCGCTCGCGGCTGCGGTCGGCGACCCGCTCGGCTTAAGCCCTGAGACCGCCGCCTACGCGGTGCACGAGATGGTGTGCGAGAACATGGCGAGCGCGGCCCGCGTGCACGCGGTCGAGCGTGGCGAGGTCATCACCGAGCATACGCTGATCGCGTTCGGCGGAGCGGCGCCGCTGCACGCGGCACGCGTCGCCGAGAAGATCGGCGCCGCGCGCGTGATCGTGCCGCCCAACGCAGGGGTCGGTTCGGCGGTCGGGTTCCTGGCGGCACCCATCTCCTATGAGCTCGTGAAGAGCCGGCACATGCGCCTGGACGCGTTCGACTTCGCCGCCGCCTCGGCGCTGCTCGCCGAGATGTCGCGTGACGCCCGCGCGCTGGTCGAGCCGGGTGCGCGCGGCGCGCCGACCACCGAGAGGCGGCTCGCCTACATGCGCTATGTCGGGCAGGGACACGAGATCACGGTGCCGCTGCCGGCGGGCGATCTTGGCGGCGACGACGCGGCGGCATTACGCGCAGAATTCGAGCGCGAATATTCGATTCTGTTCAAGCGCCCGATCCCCGGAGCGGCGATCGAAGTCCTGAGCTGGTCGGTGCTGATCGCCACGCAGGCGCGCCGGCCCGAGGCGATGGCCGCCGTAACCGAGCGGCGCGGCCCGGCCCCGGATGGCAGCCGCCCGTTCTTCGACGGCCGGGCTGGCGGCACGATCGACGTGCCGACCTATCGGCGCGAGCGCATGGAGGCCGGCGTGCGCGTGTCCGGCCCGGCAATCATCGCCGAGGACGAGACGTCGACGTTCGTGACCGCGAGTTTCGACGCGCGCATCGACGCGGCCGGGTGTATCGTGATGGAGCGGAGGGTTTGATGGCCACACGCTCGGTGCGTTCCCTCCCCCCTTGTGGGGGAGGGTTAGGGAGGGGGGTCGTGCGTGGCGGAACGCTCGTCCGACAAACTCTGACCCCCACCCCCAACCCCTCCCCACAAGGGGGAGGGGAGCCCACCTGCGCATGCCACCAGTGCGGGGCGCTGCCATGACCGACGCCACACGTCTCATCGACCTGCAAATCATGTGGAACCGGCTGATCGCCGTGGTGGAGGAGCAGGCGCAGGTGCTGATGCGCACGGCCTTTTCGCCGATCGTGCGCGAATGCGGCGATCTCTCTGCCGGCGTATTCGACCGGCAGGGCCGCATGCTGGCGCAGGCGGTGACCGGCACGCCCGGTCACGTCAATTCGATGGCCGAGTCGGTGAAGCACTTCATCCGGCATTTTCCGCTCGATCAGATGAAGCCGGGCGACGCCTATATCACCAACGACCCGTGGATGGGCACCGGCCATCTCAACGACTTCGTGGTGACGACACCCGCGTTCAAGAACGGCGAGCTGGTCGCGCTGTTTTCCTGCACCAGCCACCTCATGGACATCGGCGGCATCGGCTTCGGGCCGGACGCGACCGACGTGTTCATGGAAGGCCTTTACATTCCGATGCTCAAGCTGATCGATCAGGGCGTCGTGAACGAAACCCTCATGGCGATGATCCGCGCCAACACGCGGCTCCCGATCGACACCGAGGGCGACACTTACTCGCTGGCGGGCTGCAACGACGTGGGCGCGAAGCGCCTCGTCGAGATGATGGACGAATTCGGCATCGATACGCTCGATCCGCTCGCCGAACATATCTGCGCGCGCTCGCGCGAGGCCGTGATGGCCGAGATCGGCAAGCTGCCGAAGGGCACCTGGCACAACGAGATGACGGTCGACGGCTACGACGAGCCCGTGACGCTGAAGGCTTCGCTCACGGTGTCCGAGACCGGCATTCACGTCGACTACACCGGCACCTCGCAGCAGTCGCGGTTCGGCATCAACGTGCCGATGGCCTACACCACCGCCTACACGGTGTTCGGTCTCGGATGCGTGGTGGCGAGCCAGATCCCGAACAACGCAGGCTCGCTCGGGCCGCTGACCGTTTCGGCGCCGAAGGGCACGATCCTGAATGCGCCGAAGCCCGCGCCGGTGTGCATCCGGCACGTCATCGGGCAGATGCTGCCCGACGTTGTGTTCGGCTGCCTGCGTCAGATCATCCCGGATCGCGTGCCGGCCGAGGGCACGTCATGCCTCTGGAACCTGAACGTGCGCGGCGAGACGCAGTCGGGATCCGGCGGAAATTACGGGTTCATGATGGCGGTGACCAGCAATGGCGGCACCGGCGCGCGCCCCGACAAGGACGGGCTGTCGGCCACCGCTTACCCCA
>JAXDNZ010000656.1:0-5033 GCA_034669185.1 Hyphomicrobiales bacterium | reverse complement strand
CGCTCCTCAGGATGAGGGTCTCTGCTAGCCGCCCCTTAGCATCGCCAGCACCTTCAGGCCCGCGTAGCCGTCGGCCGGCGTGATGCCGACCTTGCGCTGGAAGTTCGCCACGGCCGCCATGGTGGCGTTGCCGATGCGGCCGTCGCTGCCGCCGGTGTCGAAGCCCGCGGCGGTGAGGCGGCGCTGCACCTCCTGCACCTCGGCGAGCGTGAGCGCGCGCTCGCTGCCGGGAAATTTCTGCATGAATGTGCCGCCGCCCAGTACGCGGTCGCCGAGATGCACGATCGCGAGCGTGTAGCTGGTGGAAGGATTGTAGCTCTTGATCGCGTTGAAGTTCGGGCCGAGCAGGAATGCGGGTCCGCCCTCGACCGGCACCCAGAGCTTGGCGGTGTGGTTCGGCTGCGGAAACGCCTCGCCGTCGGCGCGCGTCACGCCCGCCTTCGTCCAGGCCTCGTAAGAGCGCGACGTGTCGCCAGAAGACTGCCCGGGCGCCCGCACCTCGTAGCCCCAGTGCTCGCCGCGCCGATACTTGCCGCGCTGCACCAGATAGCGCGCGCTTGAGCCCAACGCGTCATCTGGTTTGCCGAACGGATTGACGCGGCCGTCGCCGTCATAGTCCATACCGACGTTGAGCCACACCTCCGGCATCCATTGGGTGTGGCCCATCGCGCCGGCCCACGAGCCGACCATCTCGGCCGGATTGCTCCAGCCTTTCTCGATGATGCGCAGCGCGTTGATCAGCTCGGTCTCCCAGTAGGCGCGCCGCCGCGGCTCGCCCCAGGCGAGTGCGGCGAGCGCCGGGATCACCGGCCGCATGTGGTTTTGCTGCACCACCGGATCGCCGAAGGTCGACTCGATCCCCCACAGGCCGAGGATCACGCTCGGTTCGACCCCGAAGTCCTTGTCGATGCGGGCGAGCAGCGATGCGTGTTCCTTCGCGCGCTCCTTGCCTGTGATGATGCGCCAGTCCGAGACGCGGCGGTTGAGATATTGCCAGAGCTGTTCCTTGAACTCGGGCTGATTGCGGTCCTGGTGGTAGACGCTGGTGTCGGGCTTGATGCCGCCCATGACGCTCGAATAGGTCGCGTCGGACACACCCTTGGCCAGCGCGCGGGGCCGGAAGCTTTCGACCCATTGTGGAAACGGCTGCGAAGAGACCTGCGCGACGGAGCGGCCAGAAAACGCCAGGACCGCGGCGCTGGAGAGCGCGGCCTGCATCAGGGTACGGCGTGCAAGGAGCATGTCGGAAACTTCCGCGCGAATCATGACGGGGGCGTGGCGAAGATAGCATTCCACGGGGCGGGCAAAGGCGCGCTTGCGCCGTGCCCGCCAGCTGCATTGGCGGGCACGCTTCGCTTTGCGCGCCCAGCGTATTATTGTGGTGGCAACGACATTGGAGGACGCCATGACCGATCACACGATGGCGCGACGGACCGTCATCGCGGGAGCAGGGGCGGGCCTTGTCTCCGGCCTGGTTGCGACCGACGCGAGCGCGCAAGCCAGACCTGAGATCGTGCGGTCCGAATACGCGGCCAAGAAGGGCGACATCTCGCTCTATCTGTTCCGCAAGCGCATCGCCCCGAAAGCCGGCGACGCGCCGCTGCCCGTGCTGTTCCTGGTGCACGGCTCCTCCAACTCGGCGAGCACGAGCTACGACCTCGCCGTGCCCGGCAAGGGCGAATATTCGATGATGAACGTCTTTGCCGGCTACGGCTTCGACGTGTGGAGCATGGACCACGACGGCTACGGCCGCTCTGGCTCGTCGGGCAACAATTCCGACATCGCGAGCGGCGTCGAGGACCTGCAGGCCGCGCTTCCCGTGGTGCTGCGCGAGAGTGGCGCACAGAAGGTGCACATGTACGGCACCTCGTCGGGCGCGATCCGTGCCGGCGCCTACGCGCAGACCGAGCCGCAGCGCGTGGACCGTCTCGTGCTCTCGGCCTTTACCTACAAGGGCACCGGCTCGCCCGAGATCGCGCGCCGCAAGGCGGTGGCCGAGGAGCGCTACCGCAACAAGACGCGCCGCTTGCGCGATGCCGCGATGATCCGCTCGATCTTCACGCGCGACGGGCTGCCGGGCGCCTACGACATGGCGGTCGCGGACGCGATCGCTGCCGAAGAGATGAAGTACGGCGATCAAGTCCCGACCGGCACGTATCTCGACATGGCCGTCAACCTGCCGCTGGTCGATCCCAAAAAGGTGCCATGCCCGGTGCTGATGGTACGCGGTTCGCACGACGGCAATTCGACGAACGAGGATCTGCTCGATTTCTACGCGCAGCTTCCCAACGGCGACCGGGCGTTCGTGATCCTGCCGCACACCGCGCACTCGCTCGGCTACGGCAAAAACCGCCATCTGCTCTGGTACGCGGTCCGCAATTTCTTGGCTGCACCGGCCGCGATCCCGGCGGCGTAATCCCTCCCCGAACGCGGCGCCGCTTATCCCTCCCCCGGAGGGGGGAGGGTGGCCGAGCGTAGCGAGGCCGGGTGGGGTCATCACTTCACCAGAACCCCACCCGTCGTCGCGATGCTTCGCATCGCGCCGCCACCCTCCCCGAAGAAGAGGGAGGGATACTACGGCACGCTTACCGGCCCGCTCGTCACCACGCGCAGCTTCCAGTCCTGCGCCATCGTGCCGGCAAGGTTGAGCTTGCCGCTCAGGTAGAACAGCCGCTTGGTGTCGGCGCTCTTCGAGGTGCAGAAGCGGTCCTGCAGGAAGAATGGCGGCGTCGCCTGGTAATAGAGGGTCGCCTGCACCGCCGCAGGCGTGCCGGCGATCTCGGCAAGCGGCACGCGGTAGACCAGCCCATCGCTGCCGCCGCGCTGATAGTCGGGATCGTCGCCGACGCCGTCGGCTCCGGACTCGATCGCCATCGCGTCGTCGGCGCCGAGCGCCTTCGAGATCTTGATGCGGTCGTCAAGATTGAGGAAGCCTGACGGCAGGATGCGGTTGTCCTTCACCTTGGCGCAGATCGAGAGGAAGCTCGTGGTGAGCGGCGCCTGCGGCTTGGCGTGCGGACCGCACATCGCGGGAGTGGCGCCCTTCGGCGGCTCGGAGACGAGTTCCTGATAAATCTGAGCCTGATCCTGCCGCGTGATCTCCTGGTAGTGCGGCTGATGGATGCGGGCCTCGGGATCGATACGCGCCGAGCAGTCCTGGTTCCACCACATCTCGCCGGCGATCGGATCGCCCTTCTGGTCGATCAGCACACCCGCCTCGTTGGTGCGTCCCGACGACCACAGCACCTTGTTGTTCACGTCGAGCACGCTGAACTCGATGAAGGCACGGCGGAAGCCCACGCCTGACGGAAACTTGTGGCCGACCTTGCTCACCACCGTGACGCGCGCGGTCAGCGCGTCGTTGGTGTTGCGCACGTCGCCGACCGTCACCGTCGCGGTGCGGTTCACCGCCTGGTCGAGCATCGCGCCCTCAGCGGTCGCGATCGACTCGATGCCCTTGTCGTCGAGCATCGGGTCGGTCTTGCGGATGCCGAGGATGTCGGGAAATTGCCACGCCATCTTCAGCAGGAATACGTTGAGCCCGACCAGCGTGTGCTTGCCGAAGCCCGAGCGTTCCTGAAGGTCAATGTCCTTGGCCGGCAGCGTGTGCTCGGCCTCCGGAAAATTGCTCTTCTCCTGGATCGCGGCGATCTTGCTGCGATAGGGATTTCCGGCCGCGTCCTTGTTCGGCATATGACAGTTCTGGCAGGACTGCGCCTGCGGACCGGAGCCGTAAGGGAGGACGCCGTCCACCGAGTCGCCGGTGCGATAATCGCTGAACGCCCATTCCGGATAGGTCGTCTGCTCGTAGACATGCCCGATGGTTGCGCCATTGCTCAGGATCGGCAGGTGCACGGTGTGGCAGCTTCCGCACAGCTCCGACCGCGAGATGGTCTGGCTGTGCACCGGATCGACGCCGATCGCGCGCTTCATCGACGCCTTCTTGGGCTCCTTGAACGGACCGTAGAGCTGGTCCGGCAGGCCGACGAAGAAATTGCCCGTGAATGTCGCGGCGAAACCGGTCAGTCCCGGATTGATCGTCTGCTGGCGTGCCGGAATGCATTTGTTCTGCGGCGTGCTCTGGTGCGTCGCGGTATCCTTCTCGCCGAGCACCATGTGATGGCACGAGGAGCACGAGATGCCGTCGCGTGCGAGCGCGCCGTAATGGGCGAGCTTAGTGACCGGGTCGCCACCCGGCGTATACGGAATCTTGTCGACCATCGTGCGCGGGAACGGCTCGCATGCATTGTCGATCGCATGTTGGCGCTGGCCGAGAATGCCGTGACAGCCAAGGCACGTATCCTGAATCATCTTGGACGAGTTTTCGTGAAACCTGTCGGTCTCGCTCGCGAGCTGCGCGAAGAAGATCGGATCGCGTCCCGCAAGTCCCATCGGTGATCCGCGCCAGGTGCCGTAGGGCGAGATGTTGACGAGCTTGTTGTCCGGACCGGGCTGCGTCATGTCGAATTGCAGCCCGGTGCCGCCCGCGCTGTGGCAGCCGAGGCACTGGTCCGAAGTGAGAAACTGGCTCGCTGCGGTCAGCTGGCCGGGCGCCGGCCACACGCTGTCATAGGTTTCCGGCGGCATCTTTTCGAAATGCTCGCGTGCGGGCACTCCGTCGAGCGTCTGGAACATCTTCAGGAAGGTCGAACCGTAGTCCGGATCTTTCGGTCCCGCCGCGGCATCCTTGTCGGCGGCATTCTGGATGCGCTGCTGCAGGCTCTGCCACGACGGATCGAGAAAGAAGTTCTGGCTCAGGAACACGAGCGGATCGCCGTTCTCGCCGGTGACGTTCCGCAGCGCCGCGAAGGTCGAGTTGTCCTGCGCCGAGGCATGGCAGTTGGTGCAGTACTGTCCGAAGCCCATGCGCGGGTAGGGGCTGCTCGCCGGCGCCGGCCAGTCGACCTGCCAGCTCGAGCCCTTCCAGCCGTACCATCCCCAGAACCAGCCGTCGTGCGAGCCCTTGCTGTCGCGGACCATCACGGCGGAGGCTTCGCTCACCGGCAGCAGATATTTCCAGTCAACCCCCGAGC
>JAXDNZ010000655.1:0-4933 GCA_034669185.1 Hyphomicrobiales bacterium | reverse complement strand
CGCCCGATGACGTGATTTCCTGAATTGAACAGCGCCGCATGAACGAACCCCGCGTCAATATCCCGGAATGGACCGTCTCCGAGCTCTCGGCGGCGCTGAAGAAGACGGTGGAAGACGCCTACGGCTTCGTGCGCGTGCGCGGCGAGATCTCGGGCTTCAAAGGCGCCTCCCCGTCCGGACACTGCTACTTCCGCCTCAAGGACGACAAGGCGGTGCTCGAAGGCGTCATCTGGAAGATGGCTTACGCGCGTCTCCGCTTCAAACCGCAGGAAGGCCTGGAGGTAATCGCGACCGGGCGACTGACGACGTACCCCGGCTCGTCAAAATACCAGCTGGTGATCGAGAGCCTGGAGCCGGCTGGCGTCGGAGCGCTGATGGCGCTGCTGGAAGAGCGCAAGAAGAAGCTCGCCGCCGAAGGCCTGTTCGAGGAGGCGCGCAAGCAACTCCTCCCGTTCCTGCCGGGGGTGATCGGAGTCATCACCTCGCCGACCGGCGCGGTGATCCGCGACATCCTGCATCGCCTCGCTCACCGCTTTCCGCGCCACGTGCTGCTCTGGCCCGTGCGCGTGCAGGGCGAGGGCTCGGCGACGGAGGTCGCGGCGGCGATTCACGGCTTCAACGCACTCCCCGAAGGCGGCCGCATGCCGCGTCCCGACGTGATCATCGTGGCACGCGGCGGCGGCTCGCTCGAGGATCTTTGGTCATTCAACGACGAGATCGTGGTGCGGGCGGCGGCGGACAGCATGATCCCGCTGATTTCGGCGGTCGGGCATGAGACCGACTTCACGCTGATCGACTTCGTCGCCGACCGGCGCGCGCCGACGCCGACGGCGGCGGCCGAGATGGCGGTGCCAGTCCGCTCCGAATTGCTGACCCAGATCGACTCCCTTGCGCGGCGCAAAATCGCCTGCTGGGCGCGCGGGCTCGACGCGCGCCGCACCGAGCTGCGCTCGGCCGCTCGCGCGTTGCCCGCCGCAGACGAACTGCTCGCCGTGCCGCGCCAGAAGCTCGACTCGCTCGCCGAAAGGCTGCCGCGCGCGCTCAAGGCGAATGCCGAAATCCATCACAAGCAATACTTGAAATGCGCGACGCGGCTGTCGCCGCAGCTTCTGCGCGGACGTCTGCGCGGCGAGCGCGAGCGCTTGAGCAACTTCGTAAGCCGTGTGCGCCATTGCACCGGCGTTCATCGCGAACGACGACGTCAGCGCTTCGCCACGATCGGCGGACGGCTCGACGCCGCGGTGCGCTCCAACATCGCGGCGCACCGGACCCGCATCGTACGCGAGCGCGAGCGCACGGGTGAGCTGTTCGAGCGCAGCTCGCGCGCGATGACTCGAATGCTCGAGCGGCGCTTCGCCTCGCTCGATCGCGCCGACAAGCTGCTCGGCGCGCTCTCCTATCACGGTGTACTGGCGCGCGGCTTCGCGCTGGTGCGCGATCACGCGGGGCACCCGCTGCGCACCGCCTCGGCGGTCAGTCAGAACGAAGCTCTGGATATCGAATTCACCGATGGGCACGTGAAAGCGATTGCGACCGCGGCGCATGGCGGCAGCCCGCCCAGGCCACGCCAGCCGATCCGGCCGCGCCGCCGCAGCAGCGGCGGCAACCCGGATCAGGGCAACCTGTTCGGTTAGATCCGCCGCCCCGCGTCCTGCCAATACGGATCACGCAGGCGCCGCTTGAAGATCTTGCCCGACTCTTCGCGCGGCAACGCATCGGAAAATTCCACCACGCGCGGCACCTTGTAGTCGGCGATACGCTCTTTCAGGAACGTCCGCACCGCTTCGCGCTCAAGCGCCGCGCCGCCGTGCGGCTGCACGTGCGCGGCGAGCGCTTCGCCGAATTCGGCGTCGGGAATGCCGAATACCGCGCAGTCGGCGACGCCCGGCATGGTGATGAGCACCGCCTCGATCTCGGCCGGATAAATGTTGACGCCACCGGAGATCACCATGTCGGATTTCCGATCGCAGATGTAGAGATAGCCCTCGCGGTCGAAGTAGCCGACATCGCCCACCGCTACGAGGCCGTCGCGGTCGATCGCGCGGCGATCCGCATCCCGATTGATGTAGGTGAAGTCCGGATACGCGGCCTGACGGCAATAGATCAGCCCCGGTTCGAACGGCGGCAAGAGCTCGCCCGCATCGTTCAAGATGCGCACGTCGGCGCCGGCGAGCGGACGGCCGGCCGAGCCCGGATGCGTGCGTGACTCTTCGGCGGTGAGCAGCGTGATGAATCCGGCCTCGCTGCTCGCGTAGCTCTCGTTGATGACCGGGCCCCACCAATCGATCATCTGCTTCTTCACTTCGGGCGGACACGGCGAGCCGGTGCTCGCGACGAATTGCACCGAGGACAGGTCATAGCGGCGTTTGATCTCGTCGGGCAGCCGCAGCAATCGCACCAAATGAGTCGGCACCAGGTAAAGCCGGTCGAGCTTGTGGCGCTCGATGTCGGCGAGCAGGCGCTCGGCATCGAAGCGCTCGTGGATCACCACCAGATCGCCGAACAGCAGGCTCTGCATCCCGTAGGAAGCGGGCGCCGAGTGATAGAGCGGCGCGACGATCGCGGTGCGCATCCCCTGTGCGATGCCGAGCACGGTCTGCGTAATCTCGATCATGCGCGCGAGCGCTTCAGGCCCGGCCGGCCGCCGCAGGACACCCTTTGGCTTGCCGGTTGTGCCGGATGAATAGGGCACCGATCCGTGGATTTGCCGCGGCGGGCCTTCATACGCCGGGGATGATGCGAGCCAGCTTTCCCATTCCGTCGCGCCCGACGGCATGGCGCATTGCTCCGGCGTTAGCCGGAATGCCGCGCGGGTCTCGGCCGACGGTTCGACCACGATGACGAGGCAACCCGGCGGCACGCCGCCTTCGATCTGCCGCAACAAGTCGGCATGGATGATGAGTGCCTTCGCGGCGCAATCCCGCAGGATGTAGCCGGCTTCGTCCGTCTTGTAGTGAAAGTTGATCGGACAGGAGTAGCAGCCCGCCAGCCGTGCGATCAGCATCGCCTCGAGGAAGGCCGGCTCGTTGCGCAGCATGATCGCCACGACATCGCCCTCGCCGATGCCGAGCGCGGAAAGCCCGCCGACGCCGCGCAGCGCGCGCTCCTGGATGGCCGCGCCATCACGCGTCACCCCGCCTGCCATTACCGTGGCGACCAAGCATTCCTCCCTGACTTTCGGGCTATTGATCGACCGGACGCAGCGAAAAGTCTAGCGCGCCAGCCCTGCCGGATCCCGCCTGGACGCGTCGTTCCGCGCAGCGGTATCGGCGCCCAACATGGACCGGAGTCAAGGTGGTTTAACGGCCGGTGCCGAACCACTATGTTCGGTTTTCCGCGTCGGACGGCGGCATCCACCGCGACACCGGCCTGAACGGAGACTGAACACGTGCTCAACCGCTACAGCGGACCCTCGCCGATGCCGGGGGAGGCGGAGGTGAAATACCTCGACGGGGATTTCCGCGTGGTACGGCCGGGTGCTTTCGTGCGCTGCGCCATCACCAACGTGCCGATCCCGCTGGAGGAACTCAAATACTGGAGCGTCGAACTGCAAGAGGCTTACGCAACGCCGGAGGCTGTGCTGCAGCGGCACTATCCGGGGCGGCTGAAGGCCTAGCGGCGCACCACGCTAAGCACCAGACGCTCGAAGTCGTTTGCCTCCGAGATTTTCATGGTGACCGGCAGCGCGCGCGTGCGCTGTGCCAATGGTGCGACCGTCGCGTCATCCTTCAGGCGAGCGAGGTCCTTCTCGGTTGTCAGCAATTCGAGAGCACCTCGCTCGGCGTCTCGAAGGAGGGCTCTCGCCTCGGCAGCGCTGTAGCGATGATGGTCGCCGAAACCGCGCCGAACCGGCGCATCAATGCCGGCAGCCGCGAGTGTCGCGAAGAACTTTTCCGGGTCGCCTATGCCGGCGAATGCCAGAACCTTCTTGTCTCCGATCGCCGCGACGACGTTCTGTTCCGGTTCGAGGATTCCACGAAAAACCGGCAGTCCGCGCGAGCGCGCCGGCTGCTCGATCGCGGGGGCGCCGCCACCGACCATCAGGATTGCTGAGGCCCGGTCGAGCTGCAGGTCGAGCCGTGCTCGCAACGGCCCCGCAGGCAATACGTGACCGTTGCCAGTCCCCCGGGTGTCGACCACGAGAATCGAAAGGTCCTTGATCAGCGAGGGGTTCTGGAAGCCGTCATCCATTACCACGACGCTGGCTCCTTTGTCCCGTGCAAGGCGTGCCCCGGATACACGGTCTTGCGCGACAATGACCGGCGCAACGCGCGCAAGCAGCAATGGCTCGTCGCCGATTTGAACCGCTGTATGCGCCGGCTCGACCATCACAGGTCCTGCGAGCCGTCCTCCATATCCACGGCTGAGGAATACCGGCCGCTCACCAGCACCGAGCAGAATGCGCGCGACCGCGATCGCGGTTGGGGTCTTGCCGGCGCCGCCCACCGTGGGATTACCGATGCATATGACCGGGACCCCGGCCGATGCGCCCGCTCGCGCAAGACGGCGCGCGGCGACGCTCCCATAGATCGCGGCAAGCGGCGACAGCAGCGCCGCCATGGCTCCCGGTCGTTCCCACCAGAACCCCGGCGCACGCATGAGGTCAGCGGCGCTCCAGGTCGAGTTGCATCAGATACGGCTCGATCGCCGCGAGTGTGCGCTTGAGGGCACCGCCGAGCTCTTCGACCGTCGCAAGACCCGCATCGGCGACCTGCTTGCGCGCGGCCGGATCGCTGAGCCAAGAACCGATGCGCACCGTAAGACGGTTCACGTCGAGCACCTCTTCGGCACCGCGCGCCTCATCCAGGGCCGAATAGATCTCGCTGAAATTCCACACATGCGGTCCGTGCAGAATCGCGGCGCCGAGCTTCGCGGCCTCGATCGGGTTCTGCCCGCCGTGGCGCACGAGCGATCCGCCAATGAAGACGATTGG
>JAXDNZ010000654.1:0-3408 GCA_034669185.1 Hyphomicrobiales bacterium | reverse complement strand
CAAGAAGACTGGAAATGAAAAGGAGTTCGACATGAGACGAATGATCATCGCGACCGCGGCTGCGACGGCGTTGCTTGCTGGCGCGAGCGTCGCCAATGCGCAGACGTTCTACAGCGACGGTTACGTCGGCGACGACTACACTTACGGGCGTCCGCTGATCGACCGGAGCGTGGGCCTGCAGGTCGGACCGGTTGGAATTTATGCGGATCAGCCGACTTGGTACGACCGGCCCGCGCAGCCGTACTTCAGGGGCGACCACCCGAACTCGACGTACAATTCACGCGCGTTCCGTTCGCAGGAGTGGTACCCGCAATCGCCTCCGGGCGGCAGCTAACCAAATCGCCGCATAACGGACCGGACAAGAGCCCCGCAGCAGCGCTGCGGGGCTCTTCGCGTTGACGATGGCTGGTTGATCTACGCCGCCTTGCGCTTTGCCTCGATCAGCTTGCGATTGATCAGGCATTCGGCGATCTGCACGGCGTTGAGCGCCGCACCTTTGCGCAGGTTGTCCGATACGCACCACAGCACCAGACCGTTCTCCACCGTCGCGTCCTCGCGGATGCGGCTGATGTAGGTCGCGTCCTCGCCGGCCGCCTCGTAGGGCGTCACGTATCCGCCGGCCTCGCGCTTGTCGATCACGAGACAGCCCGGCGCCTTGCGCAGGATCTCGCGCGCCTCGTCCGCGGTAATCGGTTCCTCGAACTCGATATTGACCGCCTCCGAATGGCCGACGAACACCGGCACGCGCACGCATGTCGCGGTGAGCTTGATCTTGGGATCGAGGATCTTCTTGGTCTCGACCACCATCTTCCATTCCTCGCGCGTGTAGCCGTCGTCCTGGAACACGTCGATCTGCGGGATCACGTTGAAGGCGATGCGCTTGGGAAACTTCTTCGCCTCGACCTCATTGATCTGGTAGACCGCCTTGGTCTGCGCGAAGAGCTCTTCCATCGCGTCCTTGCCGGCCCCCGACACCGACTGATAAGTCGCGACCACGACGCGCTTGATCTTGGCCTTGTCGTGCAGCGGCTTGAGCACGACGACGAGCTGCGCGGTCGAGCAGTTTGGGTTGGCGATGATGCCCTTCTTGCGGAAGCCCACGACCGCGTCGGCATTCACTTCCGGCACAATGAGCGGCACGTCGGCGTCGTAGCGCCAGGCCGACGAATTATCGATCACGATCGCGCCCTGGGCGGCGATCTTCGGCGACCATTCCTTCGACACTGTGCCGCCAGCCGACATCAGGCAGATGTCGGTGTCGGAGAAATCGTAATGCTCGAGCGCTTTAACCTTGAGCGTCTTGTCGCCGAGCGAAACTTCTTGCCCCATGCTCTTGCGTGAGGCGAGCGCCACGACCTCGTCGGCGGGGAATTCCCGCTCGGCGAGGATGTTCAGCATCTCCCGGCCCACATTGCCGGTGGCGCCCACGACGGCGACCTTGTAGCCCATGATTTTCATCCTGATGTTGTCGCTAGGTTAAAGGCGCTCGCGGGCACAAAAGTCAATCAAATCATTCGAATAGAACGCATTTGCCGGATGCGTGAGGCAGCCGATCCGTAACGCCTCGTTGACCTTCCGGCCGAAAATCGCCATTGCGCGAGCCCGGCGGAAACCGCTCCGCTAGCAGGCGCCGGATAGCCTGTGGCGGGAAGCGGCAGGGGCATCGTGGGTCTGTTCACGCCATCGGCACGGAAATCCGGCATCGCGCAGGGTCTGGTGCGCGAAGTGCACGCAACGGTGCTGCAGGTCTTCGCCTATGTGGGCCTGTTCGCCGCGCTCGGCCTCGGCGTGATGGAGTTCGCGACCTCGCCGCACCTGGAGCGGGCGGCGACAAAGCTTCTCTCGTCGTCGGTAACGACGCGCGCCGACTGGATCGATTCCGCGCAAGCGCCGAAGCTGCGCGGGCACGAGTAATCGAGCCCTTCTCATTGCTTGCCGAACGGATTTTGCCAGCCGCCTCGGCTTGCCGGGGCGCGGGGCGGGTAGGCGGCTTCCAGATAATCGAGCACGACCTTGCGGTCGCCGCCTTCCAGCGGCGGCATGTTGTGCCGCCGCGTCATGAGGTTGATCGAGTCGTCCCACTGCGCGCGGCTGAGGCCCTGCGCCGCCACGAGTTTGAAGTTGTGGCAGGCCGTGCAGGCATAGAACGTCTCGTCGCGCCCGGCGCCGGCCGGAAAGTCTTCCGGACTTTCGTCGCGCGGCGTGAAGGCGGATTGAGCCAGAGCCGCGCTTGCGCTCACGACGAGAACGAACGTGAGCAGCGCGGCTTGACCCCCCTCCCTAACCCTCCCCCTCAAGGGGGGAGGGGACAGACCGCCGTTGCGGCGTCGCTTTACCGCACTCATCAATGGCTCAACCGACCAGCACCGCGATCCGGTGCATCGCATTGCCGCCGTATCCCTGCGGGTTCCAGGAACCCACCTGATGCGGCTGCATCGTGCCGTTCTGATCGGTCGCGCGGGCCCAGATCTCGAAGTAGCCGTCGCTGGGCAGCTTCAGCGTCGCGGTCCAGCGCTGCCAGTCGTACTTGTTCTTCGGGTTGTCGAGCCTGGCGCGCTGCCACGTCGCCCCGGCGTCGAGGGAGAGGTCGACCTGCTTCACCGTCAGGTCGCCGGCCCAGGCGGCGCCGCGCAGCTTGATCTCCTTGGTGCCGGGGCCAAGCTTGGTGCCGTTCGCCGGCGAGGTGATGATCGAGCGCACCGGCATCGACTCCAGAACGCGGAAGTTCGCCGGATCCGCCTTCTCGCCCGGCACCATCGGCTTAATGGCGACGCGATACGAGAACTCGGTCATGCCGGGCCCGTCGTGCTCCTTGTCGCGCAGCGTGATGCGGGTGAGCCATTTCTGCGACGCCGAGCCGGCCCAGCCCGGCACGATCAGCCGCACCGGACCGCCATGGATGTTCGGCAGCGGCTGCCCGTTCATCGCCCACACGATCAGCGTGTTCGGGTCCATCGCCTTCACCAGGCGCACGCCGCGCGAGATGGCCGGCTTGCTGGCGTCGCCCGAGAGATGCAGGTCGGCGCCGTAATGGGCGGTGTAGACCGCGCTCTTCTTCACGCCGGCGGTCTTGAGCACATCGGCAAGCGGCACGCCGGTCCATTCGGCACAGCCCGCGCCGCCATTGGTCCACTGGTTGCCGCGCGCGGTCGGCGAGAATCCGGCGCGGCCATTGCCGCCGCATTCGAGCACCATGCGACGCGTGACCGCCTTGTACTTCGCCTTCAGCTCGCCGAGCGTGATCTCGAGTTTCCTGTCGACCTCGCCGTCGATCACGATCTTCCACCCGTCAGGGTCTTTGGCCTCGTCCGGAATCTGTCCGTTGTTGCGGATGTAGAACTTCTCGATCGGCGTCGTATCGTCGTCGAGCAGGCTCTCCGGCGTTTCGGCGACGAGCGGGCGATCGCC
>JAXDNZ010000653.1:0-6483 GCA_034669185.1 Hyphomicrobiales bacterium | reverse complement strand
ATGGCGAGCGCGCGCGAGAAAGCATCCAGCGCCTCCAACGGCCGGTCGAGGCTTTTGAGAACGAGCCCGTGATTGTAAAACGTCGCGTCCGATCCGGCAGTAACGACGGTGGCGCGACGAATGTGGGGTTCGGCTTCATCGAAGCGTCCTTGCCTGGTGAGGAGAACGCCGAGCAGGTTCAGCGCGCCGGGATGGTCGGGCTGCTTTTTCAGCACCTTCCGAAAGGCCTGCTCGGCCTCGGAGAGCTTGCCGCTCTGAAGCGAAGACACCGCATCGGCGAAAAGCCGCTGGCTGGCGCTTGCAGGCTTATGCTCGTTGCGCATGCTAGGTTACGAATGAACGTGGCTAGCGCAGAGTCAACAAGAGTTGGACAGACAGGCCGCAAGTCGACCATCGGCGCTTGATCTCTCTCACCGCGCGGCCGAACGGGCATGAAGTCAGCACTCGCCTCGGAAGGCTGGACGCGGCGTATGCTAAAGTTGCCATTACAGTGAGCCGGCCGAACATGAAAGACGACCTTGTCTTCGACATCGGAATGCACAAGGGCGAGGACACGGCCTTCTACTTGAAGAAGGGCTACCGGGTCGTCGCGATCGAGGCAGACCCGGATCTGGCGGCAATCTGCCGCAAACGATTCCAATCGCATATCGAAGGCGGCTCCCTCCACATCGTCGAGGGGGCGATCGTTGCGAACGATGTTCTTCGGAAAGGTACCGTCAAATTCTATAAAAATCAGCGGAGCATCTGGGGAACCACGGTGGACAAGTGGCGCGATAGAAATGCTCGTTTGGGAGCGCCGTCCATACAGATTTCCGTCCCGTGCCTGGATTTGGAGGCCATCCTCAAAGAACACGGCATACCGTATTACATGAAAATCGATATTGAAGGAGCAGATCGGACGGCCCTCAAATACCTAAAAGGCTTGGACGAGCGGCCCCGTTACGTCAGCATTGAATCAGAGAAGGTCAGCTTCCAGCGCCTGGAGGGAGAGATCGATCTCCTTTGGCAGTTGGGCTACCGGAAATTTCGCGCCGTCGAGCAAGCCATAATACCGACCATTCCCTACAAGGGACAGAATCGACTTGGGCAGCGAATTACCCATGAATTCGAGCCTGATGCGTCAGGCCCGTTCGGTGCCGATCTGGACGCGGCCGGCAGCTGGATGACGCGTGAAGAGTTGCTGGTCGAATACAAATGGATTTTTCAGATGTATCAATTATTCGGGGACGAGTCGCCATTTAGCCGCGACCAGTTTTTGGCCAATCTAAGAAAGCGGCTGGAGCAACATTTCAAGCGAGCGTTACCGGGATGGTACGACACGCACGCCACATTTTGACAAAGGGTTTGCACGACCGGGAGCCTGTGAATCTCGCGGTGGCGGCCGCAGAGTCAACGCGCTATTGGCTTTGTTTCAGGCGCGACCGGGACCTTGCATGAATGAGTGACCCACGCAAAGACGTCTACCAGGACCTCCACAGCGGACAGATGAAGGCGGAGGAGCGGGCCTATCGCCTTTCGGCGGATCGCATCCTGACCATCGTCGAGGAGTACCTGCGGCCGGCTTCGGTGCTCGATGTCGGCTGCGGGCTCGGGGCCTGGATAGCGGTGCTGCAAAGTCGCGGCATCGCGGACGTTCGCGGCATCGATGGACCGTGGCTCAACCTCAAGGACGCGGTCTGCGACCCCTCCGTGCTGCAGGTGACCGACCTGGAGGCGGGCTTCGACCTCGGCCGCCGGTTCGATCTGGTGATCTGCCTGGAGGTGGCCGAGCATCTGTCGCCGCAGGCGGCCGAGCGCTTCGTGGAAAGTCTCGCGCGCCACTCTTCGGCGATCCTGTTTTCCGCCGCGATCCCCTTCCAGGGCGGCCATCATCACGTCAACGAGCGGTTTCTGTCGTACTGGACGACGCTGTTCGGCAAGCATGCGTTTCAACCGCTCGACATCGTTCGCGGCCGCATCTGGCACGATCAGGAGGTGGTCTGGTGGCTGCGCCAGAACATCGTTCTGTTCGCCCACAACGACCTGATCGAGAGCAACGAGAAACTCAAACGCGTCGCCGAGCACCGGACGCCGGTCTCGGTGGTGCATCCCGACGTCTATATGGAGCGCATGCGGGGTCTTCTGGCGCAACTCGAGCAACTCAAGAAAGTGGAAGCGGCGCTCAGGCAAGGAGGTCGCTTCGAATCGCGCGTGACCCCGCAAGGGCTCACCATCACACGCCTCGGACCTGGCAAAAGAGACCGATGACGCTGCGAAGATCGCAGGAAACGTCGTTCGAAGAAACGCGAGTGATGTGAGATACGCATGGCGAAGCGAAAATTCTACAAGGACATATTGACCAACGAAGATCCTGACGATCGCGCCTATGCGAGCCTGGTCAACAGCATTCAGCCCTACACGATGACGCTGCATGACGGTCTGGAAACGACCTACGCGTTGTTCCAGGCGGTCAAATACATCGTCCAGAACAAGATCGCGGGCGACTTCGCGGAGTGCGGCGTGTGGCGTGGCGGATCGATGATGCTCATCGCCTACGCGCTCCAGCACTTCGGCGACGCGAGCCGCCAGCTGTACCTCTACGACACCTATTCCGGCATGACCGAGCCGGACGATGTCGATGTCGATTACGACGGCAATGCGATGAAACCGATCTGGAGCTTCGCCCTTCAGCAGGGCGCCAAAATGGCGCCCGGTGGCACGGTCGAGCAGGTCAAGGCGAACCTGCGCCTCACCGGCTATCCCGACGAGCGGATGCACTTCATCGCCGGCGACGTGTTGCAGACCATTCCGGCGCAGGCGCCGTCACGCATTGCGCTGCTGCGGCTGGACACCGATTGGTACAAGTCCACCCTGCATGAGTTGCAGCATCTTTATGATCTGATCGTGCCTCATGGCGTGTTGATCATCGATGACTATGGATGGTGCCGCGGCGCGCGGAAGGCGACCGACGAATTCTTTCGCGACCGGCCCTTCAAGCCGATGATGCATCGGGTCGACCAGGGCCCGCGCGTGATGATCAAGCCGGCGTGAGGGTCAGATCCGAAACACCTGCGACGGCCGTCGGTGTTTTCTCAACTAAAACAAGTAGTTAGCCGAGACGATGGCGGAGAGGATGGGATTCGAACCCATGATACGGCTTTAGACCGTATAACGGTTTAGCAAACCGCCGCCTTCAGCCACTCGGCCACCTCTCCGGTCAGGCGGATATGCCCGAGGCACACGGCCCATTGCAAGCATTGTAACGCGTTGAGGCCGCATTGTACCAATCCGCGCCATGACGTCCGACAGTCCGCTGCAGCAGGCCCTCGCGTTGCATCGGCGCGGCGACCTTGACGGCGCAATCGCCCGCTATGACGAGATCCTGCGGGCGGACCCACGGAACGTCGACGCGCTTCACCACCTCGCAATGGCGCGCTGTCAGCGCGGTCAATTCGCCGAAGGCATCGAAGCGATCGGCCGCGCGATCGCCCTCGCGCCGGAACGCGCGGCGGCGCACAATCTGCTCGGCATGGCGCTTACGCGCGTCGGCCGACCCCGCGAGGCGGTCGCGAGCTTCGATCGCGCCATCGCGGCGCAGGAGAACTTCGCCGAGGCGCATGGGAACCGCGCCGCGGCGCTCGCCGAGCTGGGGCTGCATCAGGAGGCGCTGAAGGCCTATGCGCGTGCTTTGGCGCTTGATCCGTCTGCGGCCGGCGACTGGATCAATCTGGGCGCCCTGCAGCTCGAGCTGCGCCAATACGGCGAAGCGGTCACAAGCTTCGATCGTGCGCTCGCCTTGCAGCCGAACATTCCGGAAGCGCATTTCAATCGCGCCAATGCGCTGCGTGCCCTGAACAGACAGGCCGATGCCATCGAGGCCTACGGCCGCGCGATCTCGGCGCGGCCCGGCTTCGCCGAAGCCTTTCTCAATCGCGGGCTTTTGCATCTTGGCGACGACCGCTTCGCGGCGGCGCTGCAGGATTTCGACGGCGTGGTGGCGATCAATCCGGCGCAGGCGGGCTTGTGGCGGCATCGTGCGCATGCCCTGTTGGCGCTCGATCGCTTTGCCGAGGCGCGCGAGAGCTGCGATCGCGCGATCGCGCAGGATGCGAACGATACGGCCGGTCACCTCCTGCGCGGCATTGCGCTGTTCAATCTCGCGCGCGATGCGGAGGCGCTGGTCAGTCTTGATCGCGTCGTCCGCGATCAGCCGCAGAATGCGCGCGCGCATGCGGAACGGGCCATCGTGCTGACCGCGCTGCAACGGCCGGACGACGCATTTGCAGCGCTCGATCGCGCGCTCTCGCTCGATCGCGACAATGCCCATGTCGCCGGCATCGCAGGCGACATCTACCTGCTGCACGGACGCTGGACCGAAGGCTGGCCGCTTTACGAGCGCCGCTTCGAGATCGACCCTAAAGGCGTGCTCGGCACCGATGCGCTGTCAGGCTTTCCGCGCTGGCATGGCGAGCCGGCCGACGATCGGCCACTGGTGCTGGTCAGCGAACAGGGACTGGGCGATGCCATCCAGTTCGCGCGCTTCGCGAGCGTGCTCGCGGAACGCGGTCATCATGTCGTCGTCATGACGGCGCCCGTCTTGGCGCCGCTGCTTGCGAGCGTGCCGGGGGTCGCCGGGGTCGCGACCGATATGGAGCAGGTCGCCAAGCTCGTGCCTTTGCGCTGGTGTCCGTTTCTGAGCCTGCCGGCGATCCTGGGGCTGACGCCGGAGACGATCCCGGCGCGCGTCCCCTACATCCAGGTGGAAAACGAGCGCGTCGCGGCATGGCGCGACCGCCTCGGCGCGGCTGGATTCAAAATCGGTATCGCGTGGCAGGGTAATCCGGATTTCCGCTTCGACCAAGGCCGCTCAATCCCGCTCGCGGCGTTCGAGCCCTTGGCGCAGCTCTCCGGTACCCGCCTGATATCGCTGCAAAAGCAGCCGGGTGCCGATCAGATCGCCGGCGTCGGCTTTCGCGGCCGCATCGAGACGCCGACCGACCCGAACGATCGCAGCGCAAACGCGCTCGCCGATCTCGCCGCCATCATGCAGGCCGTCGATCTCGTCGTGACGTCGGACTCGATGCCTGCGCACCTTGCGGGCGCGCTCGGGGTCCCGGCGTTCGTTGCGCTGCGCCGCCGGATGCTCGACTGGCGCTGGATGCCCGGGCATGCCGAGCGCAGCCCGTGGTATCCCACGCTGCGGCTCTTTCGCCAGTCGACCGAAGGCGACTGGGCTCCGGTGTTCGAGCGCATCGTCGCCGTCGTCGGTGCGACGGCGGCTTGACACCATCGAATGCGCGTCAGTGCGTCGTGAGCCACGCGCGCGCGGCGCGCTGCGCCGCCGCGATTTCGGCCGCCGACATCTCGTCGGCGATCTCGCGCCGCAGGCGGGTCGCTTCGCCGTTGCCACGCATGGCGGCGAGATTGAACCACTTGTGCGCCAGCACCAGATCGGTCGGCACCGAGCGACCCGAGGCGTACATCATGCCGAGCTCGAAGAACACTTCACCCGATGCATTCACCGGCGCAAGCGTCGCGCCGTCGAGGTCGGCGATTTCATAACGCATGGTAGCTCCCCTTATCCCCTTCGAGCGCCGCATTTTCCCCGCGGCGTCTGATGTCCCACGCTCGCGGTTCCTGTTTGCCGCGAACGACGCCACTATCGGCAGGGAGCTTTGAACGCCGGCTTAAATGTTGCGATGAATCGTTGGTGAATGGCGCACGCGCTGTATTTGCGGACGGAGCGCGGAAGTTCAACAGTGACAGGCGTTTCTGCGCCACGATCACGGAGCGCTAACCGTTCCGATTGGGCGAACGATAACCACGCTGACGTCTCGCCCGGCGCAATGGCGGCTATCCTCAGGACCGCTCAGCGGCCATCAAGACGCCTTTTTCGCCCGCACATCTGCGCGTAACATCGAACCACGCAGACGACAGCCATTCGGGACGGAGGAACGGTCATGAGGCTTGCAGTTCATCTTGCGGCAATCACGCTGATCGCGCTTGGCGCGACGGGTAGCGCGCACGCCGCCGATGCGGCCGGCACCTGGCTGACCCAGAATGGCACCTCGCGCATCAGGATCGCGGATTGCGGCGGCGCGCTGTGCGGCACCATCGTATGGCTCAAGGAGCCCAACGACGAGAGCGGCAAGCCGAAGACCGACAAGAACAATCCCGACGCCGCCAGGAAAACCAAGCCGTTGCTCGGCACGCAGATCGTACTCGGGATGAAGCCGAACGGCGCCAACAAGTGGGCCGGGCAGGTCTATAACGCCGAGGACGGCAAGACCTATTCGGGCAACCTGACGCTCACCGGCGACAATTCGCTTCAGCTTCAGGGCTGCGCGCTCGGCGGCCTGCTCTGCAAGTCGCAGACCTGGACGCGGGCGAATTGACCGATTTGCGCGACGCGCCCTGCGCGCCGGTTATCAATCAGCGAGTCGACGAAAAGCTTGGGCCCTCGGGCGTGACAGGCGGCTTGGTCGCTGCGCGTGTCGGTCAAAA
>JAXDNZ010000652.1:0-5135 GCA_034669185.1 Hyphomicrobiales bacterium | reverse complement strand
GAAATCAGCACCGTTTGGCCCGCAGCGGCCTCCGCGAGTGCGACCGCGTGGCGCGCGGTGAGCGCCGGAATACCGAGGCACGCACCCGCTTCGTAGCTGACGCCGCCGGGCAGGCGCACGGCCTGTTTCTCGGGAAGCGCGATGAATTGAGCCGCGGTGCCGAACGGACGTTTCCACTGGCCGTTCCAGGTCCACACGCGCTCGCCGAGGCGGGAAGCCGCGACGCCCTCCCCCACCATGTCGATCTCGCCCGCGCCGTCACTGTGCGGAATCACCCGCGCAAACGCGATCTTGCGCGCCGTTCCGGCCCGCGTCTTCACATCGGACGGATTGACGCCCGAGGTCGCGAGGCGAACGCGCACCTCGCCCGGTGCCGGCTTCGGCGTGTCGATCTCGCCGAGATGCAGCACCTCGTCGGCGGCCCCGTTCTTCTCGTAATAGGCGGCACGCATGTCTCACCTCGCTCCACAGCATTCGCGACGCAATCTAGCGCCGCGCAATGAGCAGAAATAGCCGGGAATGTTTGCGGCGCTTCAGGCGTGCGGGCGCATCGCGTGATCGATCAGGGTCTTGCCGAGCGACCACACAGCGCCCGGCACGCGATGGCTGCCGGCGATCACGTCGTCGAAGGCCTCCTCGATCCACCTGCAATCGTCATCGTCGATCGTGAGCGCGGGGATGAGCTTGACGGTGTGGCTGGCGTGGCCTGCGACCTGCGTCAGGATCTTGTGATCCTTGAACAGCGGGATCGTGATGAGCTGGCAGAAAAGGCCTTTGCTCGCCGTCTCGAGCACGTTCCACGACGCCTTGAGCTTGAATGAACTGGGCGAGCCGAACTCGACGCCGATCATCAGCCCCTTGCCGCGCACCTCTTTCAAGAGCTCGTATTGGCCGACAAGCCCACCGAGGCTGCGCAAGAGCCGCGCGCCGGTGCGCGCCGCGTTCTCGACCACGCGCTCACCTTTCAGCACTTCGAGCGTCGCGATGCCCGCCGCCATGGCGAGGTCGTTCTTGCCGAAGGTCGAGCCGTGGATCACGGCACGGTCCATGCGGTCGAACATCTTGTCGAAGATGCGCTTGCGCGTAAGCACCGCTGAAACCGGTACATGCCCGCCGGAGAGCGCCTTGGCGAGCAGCACCATGTCGGGTTCGATGCCCCAGTGCTCGCAGGCGAGGAATTTCCCGGTGCGCCCGAGGCCAGTCTGGATCTCGTCGGCGATGAGGAGCGTATCGTGGCGGCGGCAGAGCAGTGCGGCGGCCTCCAGATAACCGTCGGCGGGCATCACCACGCCCTTGCCTTGGATCGGCTCGACGATGAAGGCCGCGACCTTGCGCGAGGCGAGCGCTTGCTCGAGCGCGGCGAGGTCGTTGAACGGAACGCGGATGCACCCGGGCAGCAGCGGCTCGAAGTCGTGGCGGAAGATGTCGCTGCCGTTCAGCGAAAGCGCACCGTTGGTGAGACCGTGGAACGCGTGATCGCAGTAGACGATGCCGGGCCGGCCGGTCGCCACGCGCGCGAACTTGATCGCGGCCTCGACCGCTTCCGCGCCGGAATTCGCGAAGAAGACCTTGTCGAGATACGGCGCGCAGGAGAGCAGGCGCTGCGCCAGAATGCCGGCGAGCGTCGATACGTCCATCTGCACGAGATTGGGCAGTTCGGCCTCGAGCACACTTTGCAGCGCAGCGCCGATGGCCGGATGATTGCGGCCGATCGCGAACGTGCCGAACCCGCTCAACAGATCGAGATAGCGATTTCCCGCGTGATCATAGAGGTACTGGCCGCGTCCCTTGCAAAAACGGACGTCATATCCGATGGTCCGCAGCACGCGGACCATTTGCTCGTTGAGATGACGCGTATGCAGGGAAAAGCGGTCAGCCTCATGAGTCGCGAACAAGCTCGCGATATCAAGATTCACGCCCACGGTCATGCCGATTTAGCCTTGGCTCCTGGCGCTCCCCACCCGCTTTTGACCCTATCGGATGAGTCATGGGCGGCAATGCGGCATATTTGCCGAATTCCCGCCCGAAACACACTCTAGGGCAGGCGCGTTGTTCCGACGAGCTCGAATTCAGATTGAGGCCACATGAAACGATTCTTTTGCATTGCAGCGATCGCTCTCGGCGCGGGCGCGACACCGGCCGCCGCGGCGGATCCCTCGCCAATCGGCGACTGGCTGGTGAAGGACGGTTACGGCGTCATCCGCATCGACAATTGCAATGGGAAAATGTGGGGCATTCTCGCCTGGGAAAAGTCGGCCGGTGTCGACAAGGACAATCCCGATCCAACCAAGAAGGCGCGCCCAACCATCGGCATACCGATCTTGCTCGCGATGGCCCCGACCAAGCCGAACAGATGGGAAGGCGAGATCTACAACACCGAGAACGGCAAGACGTATAGCGGCAGCATCACCGTGGCGGGCGACAGCAAATTGCAGCTTGAGGGCTGCCTGTTCCCGAACTTCCTGTGCGGGAGCCAGGAGTGGACGCGGGTGACGAGCCTTCCGCCCGACGGTGTCAGCCTTCAAACGAAGGCCCCGCAGAGCAAGGGGCCTCCTTCGACCGCCAACAAGAAGGGCGCGGCTGCGGCGCCAAGCGACGTCTGCACGCGGATCGCTGCCGAAGAGGCGGCGATCGCCGCCAAGGGAACCGCGAAGAAATAATGTTCAGCCCGCGCGATCCGCATCTAGCCGAGCTCGCGCGGCTTGCCCATCAGCACGGGCTGAAACAGCACAGCCGCGGCGAGCGTCGTGATCAGCGATAGCGCCAGCAGCTTGCCCATGCTCGACATCCCCGGATGGCTCGAGAGCCACAGGCTTCCGAACGCAGTCGCGGTCGTCAACGCGCTGTAGATCACCGCGCGCGTCAGGCTCGACTGCAACAGGTCGGTCTGTCCGGCGCGCCACGCCATGATGTAATAGATCTTGAAAGCGACGCCGACGCCGAGCAGCAAAGGCAGCGCGATGATGTTGGCAAAGTTGAGCTGCAGGCCGATCAGCACGCAGATCTCCAGTGTCACCACGCCGGCGAGCAACAGCGGCACGAGTGTCAGCAGCACGTCGCCGATGCGGCGCAGCACGATCCAGAGCAGGATCGCGATCGCGATGAGCGCCCAGGCCCCCGCTTCGAAGAACGCTCTTACGATCGTGGTGCCAGATTCCAGGATCGAGATCGGCCCGCCGATCGCGGTCGGCTCGACCGCGAGCACCGCACGCGCGAACCTGCGCAGCGTCTCGTTGTCGTTTGGGTCGCCCTTGGGCAGGACCTCGACGCGTGCGCGGCCATCCGCGGTCTGCCAGTCGGTGGTGATCTCGTGGGGAAGCGTCTTGAGGGTGACGGGCTGCGCTTCAAGCAGGTCGCGCAGGTCATCAAGCGCGGTCTTGAGCGGTGCGACGAATGTCACCGCGACCTTGTCGCGCATCGCCTGGTCGGCGCTCGCAAGCTTGGCCAGCGCCGCCGCGAGCCGTTTGGCCGGCGCCGCACCAGCCCCCGGATGCTCGTCGCCGGCCTTGTTGAGGCTTTCCACCGCCTCATTGAGCGAGGCGAGGTTCTCCTCGTCCGTTGGCGGGTTGCTTGCGGCTTCCGGCTTGAATGCGGGCTCGAGCTTTTTCTTGGCGTCCGCGATCGCCTTGAGCTTGCGGTCCTGATCCTCGGGCACGAAGCGGCTGATGGTGGTGACCCGCTCGACCTCGGGCAGCCTGGATAGGCGCTCCGCGACCGTGCCGGCGTCGGCGAGCGAGGGAGCCAGCACATTGATCGAATTCGCGCCGGTCTTCGGATCGCGGCGCAGGTCAAGGAACGTCGCGATCGACTCCACGTTCGGATTGCGCAGGTTGATAGGATTGAAATCGAATTGGAGGAAGTAGAGGAGCGGCAGCCCGCCGATCGACACGACCGCAGTGCCGACGATGATCGCGATCCGGTTCCGCTCCATGAAGCGATCGACCGGTGCGAGAAACGAGAAGCCGAGCGGTGCCGGCTCGCCCGGCGGATTAAGCACCGTGAGCAACGCGGGCAACAGCGTGATGCTGGTGACATAGGCGATGATCATGCCCATGCCGGCGATCTGGCCGAGTTCCGAGACGCCGCGATAGTCGGTCGGCAGGAATGACAGGAAACCGGCCGCGACCGCCGCGGCGGCGAGCGTCAACGGTGCGCCGACGTGCTTGGCGGCATGCCGGAGTGCCAGCTTGAGATCGTCGGCGTCGAAACGATCGGCGCGATAGCGCACGCTGAACTGGATGCCGAAATCGACGCCCAGGCCGACGAACAATACCGCGAACGCGATCGAGATCAGGTTGAGCGGTCCGACGATCAGGAATCCGAATGCGGCGGTCAGCGCCAAGCCTACGAGCAGATTCAGGAACACCGCGAGGATGATCTTGCCGGAACGCAGTGCGAGCCAGAGGATGAGCAGCACGATCGCGACCGTGGCAATGCCGTTGATCCAGGCACCTTCCTGGACGGTGGCGAATTCCTCATCCGCGATCGGCACCGGGCCGGTGAGGCGCACACGCGCGTGATATTCGTCGGTGAGCTTGAGGTCGCGCGCGGCGGCCCGGATCGCATCGGTCGCCTTGCGGCCGGGCTCGAGCGCCGTGAAGTCGAGCTTGGGCCGGATGTCGATGAAGCGGCGCAGGTCGCTTCCATCCGCCGACGCCCCGTTCAGCAACACATGCCACGAGAAATTGACCGGCTTTCCGGCTTCCACCGCCTCGACGGTCTCGGCGAGCGTGGTGAGCAGCGGGCCCATCTTGTCGAGAGTGATCTTATTGAGTTCCACGCCGGTCAGCCCGAGCTGGAGCGACTCGATCAGCCCCCGCAGGCTCGGATCGACGGCAAGCTGAGATATCAGCGGCTCGGCTTGCCCCAGTTGGGTGGTGATCTTCTCGACCTCCTCGACCGGCGGGAACAGCAGGCCGTTGCGGCGAAAGAACGGTCCGCCACCTGGCTGCGCAATCGCCAGGAACACCTCCGGCATCTCCGACAGCTTGGCGACGAGCGCCGCGGTCGCCTGCGTGACGAGCTCGGGGGTCGGCGCATCGACCACAGCTAGTATAGATTGATATCGTTCAGGAAATGACCGCTCGAATGCGATCTCTCGCTTGCGCCAAGTGAGGTCTGGCGAGATCAGTTTA
>JAXDNZ010000651.1:0-3162 GCA_034669185.1 Hyphomicrobiales bacterium | reverse complement strand
GATCGCGCCCGCGGCGCCGTCCGCGCACAACATCAGAGCGTCCCATGGCTGCACTCGTCCTTTCGGTTGCCGGCGGCGCCATCGGCGGCGCGGTGTTCGGTCCGGTCGGCGCGATCGCGGGCCGCATCGCGGGCGCAATCGCCGGCAACATCATCGACCGCTCGCTGTTCGGCCCGGGCAGCACCGACCGCGCCGTCGAGGGGCCGCGCCTCGCCGATCTCGACGTCATGGCGTCGACCGAGGGCGCGCCGATCCCGCGCCTCTATGGACGCGCGCGCATCGCCGGGCAGGTGATCTGGGCGACCAGGCTCGAGGAGGTCGTCTCGACCCGCACCGAGACGACGGGCGGCGGCAAGGGCGGCGGCTCCCCCGGCTCGACCACCACGACCACCACCTACAGCTATTTCGCGAACTTCGCGGTCGGGCTTTGCGCCGGCCCGATCGGCCGCGTGATGCGGGTGTGGGCCGACGGGACGCCGCTCGATCTCTCCGGCCTGACGATGCGCAGCTACACCGGCAGCGAAGACCAGACACCCGATCCGTTGATCGTTGCGCGCGAGGGCGCCGACAATGTGCCGGCCTATCGCGGCCTGGCATACGTCGTGTTCGAACGGCTGCCGCTGGAGAATTTCGGCAACCGCATTCCGCAGCTTTCGTTCGAGGTGATGCGCCCGGTCGGCGCGCTCGAAACGATGGTGCGCGCCGTGACGCTGATCCCGGGCACGACCGAGTTCGGCTACGAGCCGGCGGAGGTCGTGCAACTGCTCGGACCCGGACAGTTCGGCACCGAGAACCGGCACGTCGCCACCCATCCGGCCGACGTCGATGCATCGCTCGATGCGCTGCAGGGAGCGTGCCCTAATCTCGAACGCGTCGCGATCGTGGTCGCGTGGTTCGGCACGGATCTGCGCGCCAGCCATTGCGCGATCCTGCCCGGCGTCGATTCCGCCGCGAAGCAGACGCATCCGGTGAGCTGGTCGGTCGACGGTCTCAGTCGCGGCGCCGCGCACGTGGTGTCGGCGATCGACGGCCGGCCGGCCTTTGGCGGCACGCCGTCGGACGACAGCGTGACGCATCTCATCCAGGCGCTGCGGGCCAGGGGCCTCAAGGTCACACTCTATCCCTTCGTCATGATGGACGTGCCGGGCGGCAACGCGCTCGCCAATCCGTGGACCGGCGCGTCCTCGCAGCCGGTCTATCCATGGCGCGGGCGCATCACCTGCGATCCCGCGCCCGGACGCTCGGGCACGGCCGACGGCACGGGGGCGGCCGCCACACAGATCGATGCGTTCTTCGGCGTCGGCGATCCCTCGGCTTATCGTTATCGCAAACTGGTGCTGCACTACGCACAGCTTGCCGCGGCCGCAGGCGGCGTCGATGCATTTCTCATCGGGTCCGAGCTGCGCGGACTCACGCGCGTGCGCTCGGCGTCGGGCGTCTATCCGGCGGTGACGCGTCTTGCCGAATTGGCCGCCGACGTGAAATCGATCGTCGGCTCGGGCACGATCGTCACTTACGGGGCGGACTGGACCGAATACGGAGCGCACGCGGTCGGCAGCGGCGAGGTGCGCTTTCCGCTCGATGCGTTGTGGGCGTCGCCGGCGATCGATGCGGTGGGTATCGACTACTACGCGCCGCTCGCCGACTGGCGCGACGGCGCCGCGCATCTCGACCGGCAGTCGGCCTCCTCGATCTACGACCGCGCCTATCTGGCCGGCAATCTGCGCGGCGGGGATGCCTATGACTGGTTCTATGCCGGTGATCCGGATCGCGTGGCGCAGACGCGCACGCCGATCACCGACGGGCTCGGCAAGCCGTGGGTCTTTCGCGCCAAGGACATCTGGAACTGGTGGAGCAACGCGCATTACGAGCGCGTCGGCGGCGCCGAGCTTTCGTCGCACACGGCGTGGGTGGCGCAAGGCAAGCCGATCTGGCTGACCGAGCTCGGATGCGCGGCGGTCGACAAGGGCGCGAACCAGCCGAGCGTCTTTCCCGATCCGAAGTCCTCCGAGTCGGGATTGCCGTATTTCTCCACGGGTGAGCGCGACGACCTGATGCAGCGCCGCTTCATCGAGGCGGTGTTGACCACGTTCGATCCCGCGCATGGCGCGACCACCACGAGCAATCCGGTCTCGGCGGTCTATGGCGGGCGGATGCTCGAACCCTCCGCGATCCATCTGTGGACCTGGGACGCGCGGCCCTATCCGGTCTTTCCCGCCGCGCTCGAGGCGTGGAGCGACGGGGCAAACTGGGACACCGGCCATTGGCTCACCGGACGTCTCGGCGGTGCGCCGCTCGATGCGCTGGTCGCCGCGATCCTCACCGATGCCGGGATCGGCGGCTTTGACGCGGGCGCGCTCGGCGCCGGTCCGGACGGCTATGTCATCGACCGGCCGATGTCGCCGCGCGCCGCGATCGAGCCGCTCGCGCTCGCTTATGCGTTCGAAGCGAGCGAGGAGGGGGCGGTCTTGCGCTTTCGCCCGCGCGGCGGCGACGTCGCCGCGGAGCTGACCGAGGACGATCTCGTGTTGCCGGAAGAGCGCGCGCCGCTGACGCTGACGCGCGCGCAGGAGACCGAGCTGCCGCGCGAGGTCTCGATCGGCTACACCGACGGCGAGTTCGATTACCGCCGCGCCGCCGTCACCTCGCGCCGCCTCGTCGGCACCGCGGCGCGCGCCGCCCATGCCGACCTTGCGGTGATCAGCAACGACGCCGCGATCGAACGGCGCGCCGAGATCTGGCTGCAGGACCTGTGGGCCGGGCGCGAGAGCGCCGCCTTCGCGCTGCCGCCGAGCGCGCTTTGCCTCACGCCGGGCGACGTCATCGGCCTGACCTCGGGCGGCCGACGGCGACTGGTCGAAGTTCGTGCGACCGTCGACAACGAGAGCCGCCGCATCTCCGCGCGCACGATCGATCCGGACGTGTTCGAGCTCGACATGGCGCCGCCGCGCCGCGTCGCGCCGGCGCTGCCGGTTCCGGTCGGCCCGGTGCATGCGCTCGCACTCGATCTGCCGGCGCTGCCGGGCGACGATCCGCCGGTGCTGCAGCATCTCGCGGTGTTCGCCGATCCCTGGCCGGGGCCGGTTGCGGTGTGGCGTTCGCGCGACGGCGCAAGTTACGAACGCATCGCCACCGTGCTGGCGCCCGCGATCATCGGCGAGA
>JAXDNZ010000650.1:0-8075 GCA_034669185.1 Hyphomicrobiales bacterium | reverse complement strand
CGGCAGCTTTCTGGCGCTCATCTCCTATCCGTTCCTGATCGAGCCGTTCAGCCGGCTCGGTCAGCATACATGGACGTGGGCGGCGCTGTTCATCGTTCTCATCGCGCTGATCGCGTGGTGTGGCGCGCTGATGTTGCGCGCCCCGCGCACGGCCGAAACGATAGCCGCCGAAACGCCGTCGGTGCCTCCCACTTGGCGCGATGCCGCGACCTGGATCGCGCTCGCCGCCGTTCCGTCGGCCCTGCTGATCTCGGTCACCTCATACATCTCGACCGACATCGCAGCCGCGCCGTTCATGTGGGTGATTCCGCTCGCTCTCTATCTCGTGACCTTCGTGATCGTGTTCTCCACGCGTCCCATCCTGCCGCATTCGTGGATGGTTGCGATCGAGCCGGTGTTCATCGTCGCGCTCGTCGGCATGATCGTGTTCGACATCCGCAAGTATCCGCTCTGGCTGCTCGCCCTCAACGTCGTGGCGTTCTTCGTCATCGCCCTCGTGTGCCATGGCGAATTGAGCCGCCGCCGTCCTGACGCCCGGCACCTCACGGCTTTCTACATGTGGATGTCGACTGGCGGCGTGATCGGCGGCATCTTCGCCGGCCTGATTGCGCCGAACGTCTTCACGTGGGTGGCCGAATATCCCGCGCTGATCGTGCTCGCGATCCTATGCCGGCCTGGTCTCGTAATGCCGACCGACACCAGGACGCGGCTCCTCTGGCTCGGGGCCGCCGCGATTGTCGCGGTCGCGGCCTATCCGGGGCTCACCGCGCGCTATGTCACCGACGAGAACGTGTTCAACTGGACCATCGGCGCAATGCTCGTGATCGCGGGTCTCGTCTCGCGCGAGCCGCTGCCGTTCGCCGCCGTGATCGCGGTCGCGTTCATCATCAGCCACGCCTACAAGCCGGACGCCGATCAGCAGGAGACGATGCGCAGCTTCTTCGGGGTGCACAAGATCACCGAGACGACGGATGGGCAGTACCGCGTATTCCTGCACGGCACGACGATCCACGGTGCCGAGCGGCTGCGCGACGATGCCGGCAATCCGATCACCGAGAAGCCGCCGCTGATCACCTACTATCACCCGAATTCGCCGATGGGCGTCACCGTCAAGGCCGTGCGTCAGCGCGTCGGCGGGCCGATCAAGGTCGCGGTCGTCGGGCTCGGCACCGGCACTTTCGCGTGCCACTCCGAGCCGGGCGACAGCTTCACGTTCTACGAGATCGACGCCAGCGTGGAGAAGATGGCGCGCGATCCGAAACATTTCAGTTACATTTCGAAATGCGCGCCCAACGTTCCCATCGTGCTCGGCGACGCGCGCCTGACGCTTGCCGAGGCCAAGGACAAATATGACCTGATCGTCCTCGACGCGTTCACGTCGGATGCCATTCCGATCCATCTGATGACGCGCGAATCGATGGCGATCTATCTCGACGCGCTGGCGCCGCACGGCGTCGTGCTGTTGCACATCTCCAACCGGCACATGGAGCTTTCGTCCGTGGTCGCCGGCATCGCGCACGCGAACGGGCTAGTTAGCCTCGTCAACAATCGCGGCGCCCGCGATGGCGAGGACGACGCGCGCTATATCTTCACCTCGACCGTTGTCATCAGCGCGCGCGAGCAGGGCGATTTCGGCGTATTGCTGCAGGACCAGGATTGGACGGAGATCGTGCCGCCGCCGGGCCAGCGCATCTGGACCGACGATTACTCCAACGTGATCGGTGCCGTGATCCGGCAGTATCGCAGGGGCGGTGGCGACGACGATGACGAGCCCGCGAAGACGGTGACGCCTGAGCCCGCGGCGCGCCCGCCCGAGCCGGCGCCGTCAAACGAGCCGGAGAAGAAATAGGAGCGAGCAATGCCGTCGGAACGCTTCGAGTTTCCGAACGCGCGCGGCGAGCATCTCGCCGCGCTGCTCGATCGCCCGCCGGGCCGGCCGGTCGCTTTCGCGCTGTTTGCGCACTGCTTTACCTGCGGCAAGGACATTCTGGCGGCCAAACGCATCGCCGAAGGTCTGACCGCCCGCGGCATCGCGGTATTGCGCTTCGATTTCACCGGGCTTGGCATGAGCGGCGGCGAGTTCGCCAACACGACCTTTTCGTCCAATGTCGCCGATCTCGTGGCGGCGGCAAATCACCTGCGCAAAACGTATCAGGCGCCCGCAATTCTCATCGGCCACAGCCTGGGTGGTGCCGCGATCCTCGCCGCCGCCTCGCAGGTTCCGGAGGCGCGCGCGGTAACGACCATCGGGGCGCCGGCCGATCCCGGGCACGTCAAAGGTCTGTTCAAGGAACACGTCGCGGCGATCCACCAGCAGGGCGAAGTCGAAGTTGCGCTTGCCGGACGGCCGTTCCGCATCCGCAAGGAATTTCTCGACGACATCGGAATGCAGAAGCTCGAAGGCTGTCTCGCCAACCTGCGCAAGGCGCTCCTCGTGCTGCACTCGCCGACCGACGACCTCGTGGGTATCGAAAATGCGAGCGCGATCTTTCTCGCCGCAAAGCACCCCAAAAGCTTCGTGTCGCTTGCCGGCGCCGACCATCTGCTGAGCAAGCGCACCGATTCCGTCTACGTGGCCGACGTGATCGCGGCGTGGTCCGAGCGCTATCTCGACATGGTGCCGCAGCCAGACGAAACGCCGCTCGACGGCGTGTTCGTCGGCGAGACCGGAAACGGCAAGTTCGAGCAGTCGATCGTCGCCGGCAAACACCGCTATCTCGCCGACGAGCCGACCTCGGTCGGCGGCAACGGCAGCGGGCCAAGCCCATACGAATATCTGCTCGCCGGACTCGGCGCCTGCACATCGATGACCATCCGCCTCTACGCGGACGCAAAGAAGCTGCCGCTGCGGCGCGTGTCGGTGCGTCTGAAGCACGACAAGATCCACGCCGCCGACTGCGAGAATTGCGAGACCAAGGACGGCAAGATCGACCGCATCGAGCGGGAGATCACGCTGGAGGGCGATCTTGACGCCTCCCAGCGCGCCAGGCTGCTGGAAATCGCCGACAAGTGCCCCGTGCACCGCACGCTCCACGGCGAGATCGATATCCGGACCAAGGAGCGCGACGCCGCATGAGCGTCGTCATCATCGGCGCCGGGCAGGCGGCGGCGCAACTTGTCGCAAGCCTGCGCCAGGGCGGCTATGCGGGTGCGATCCGCATGATCGGCGACGAGCCCTACGCGCCGTATCAGCGGCCGCCGTTGTCGAAGAAATTCCTGACCGAGCGGCCTGCAGCGGAGACGCTTTATTTCCGGGCGGAGAATTTCTGGCGCGAGCAGGGCGTCACGCTCGATGTCGGCACGCCGGTCGCGGCGGTCGACCGTGCGGCGCGAAGGGTCAAGCTCGCGGACGGCCGCAGCGCCGACTACGAGACGCTGGTGCTCGCGACCGGTACGCGCGCGCGCGGTCTTCCGGTCCCGGGCGCGCATTTGCCCGGCGTGTTCTCGCTGCGCAAGATCGACGACGTGCGCCGTCTGCGCGGACCGCTCGACGAGGCCAGGCGCGTCGTGATCGTCGGCGGCGGCTATATCGGGCTCGAGGTCGCGGCGGTCGTGCGCGGGGAAGGACGCGAGGTCGCGGTGCTTGAGGCCGAGGAGCGCGTGATGAAGCGCGTGACGTCGCCGGTGATGTCGACCTTCATGCAGGACGTCCATCGCGGTCGCGGCGTCGATGTTCGTCTTGGCGCGCGGCTCGCCGGGGTCGAAGGGGAGGGGCGCGTGCGCGAAGTCCGCCTTGCGGACGGCACAACCTTGCCGGCCGATCTCGTGCTGATGGCGGTCGGTGCGCGGCCCAACGACGATCTCGCGCAGGCCGCCGGGCTCGCGTGCCAGGATGGCGTCGTGGTCGACGCGCACGGGCGCACCGCCGATACCGCAATCTACGCGGCGGGCGACTGCACGCGCTTCCCGAGCCGGCGCTATGGCCGTGCGCTACGCCTCGAGTGCGTGCAGAACGCGATCGACCAGGCCAAGGCCGTGGCCGCGGCGATCCTTGGCAAACCTCAGCCTTACGATCCGGTGCCGTGGTTCTGGTCGGATCAATATGAGCTCAAGCTTCAGATGGCCGGCCTGAGTGATGGCTACGATGACGCGCAGACCGTCGGCGAACCTGCGGCGGCGCGCTTCTCGGTCGAGTACCGCAAGGACGGCCGCCTGATCGCCGTCGATGCCGTCAACGACGGCCGCGCCTACATGGGCGGGCGCAAGCGCATCGCGCAGGAGACCGAGGCCGCGGTTGCCTGATCTATTTCTTCGAGCACGGCTTCTCGTTCGAGCAGCTGTCGCCGATGACGCCGATGCCTTGAATCTCGATCAGCATGCCCGGCCGTGCCAGCCCGGTGACGGTGATCAGGGCGCTGCCGGGAAAATTGCCGTCCGGAAACATCTCCTTGCGGATTTCCACGAAACGGTCGCCGTTGCGCACGTCCGTGATGAACACCGTCATCGTGACCAGGTTCTTCAGCGAGCCGCCCGCCCGTTGCAGCGTCTTGTCCATCAACCTGAAGATGGTGCGCGTCTGGGCTTCGAAGTTCCCGGCGATGTTGGCGCCGCTCTCGTCGGCGAGCGTCGTTTGGCCGGCCAGATAGACCGTCCGCCCGCCCTCGGTGATGACCGCTGGCGAGAAGGCGCGCGCCTTCTGCAACTCGTTCTTCTCGAGATATTCCGCTGCCCCGGCGGCGCCGGCGGTAACGATCGCGGCGGCTCCCAGCGCGATCAAGGTGGCTTTCATGACGTGCTCCTGAGTGGATGACCGAGCGCCACTGTGCGAAGCTTGGCGCGCGACCACAAGGCCCAGACGGGGGAGAGCGCCCATGCCTCAATCGGTTATGTATCACGACGGCAACCGCCGCTTGCAGGATCAGTTCGACAGCCGCCGCATCTCCGACCGACTCGAGGAGAAGCTCACCCGTACGGCGTTCACGGCCGACGACAAGGCGTTCATCGAGAGTGCGATCTACTTCTTCCTCTCCACCGCCGATGCGGACGGGCGGCCCGACTGCTCGTTCAAGGGCGGCCCGCCCGGCTTCGTGCGCGTCACGGGCGCCTCGGAGCTGGCGTTCCCGGACTACGACGGCAACGGCATGTTCAAGAGCCTCGGCAACACGCTGGTCAATCCGAACGTCGGCTTGCTATTCATCGACCTGCACGAGCGCCCGCGCCGCCTGCGCGTCAACGGCACGGCGGCGGTCTCGCGTGACGATCCGCTGCTCGGCGAGACGGTCGGCGCGCAAATGATCGTGCGCGTCACCGCGCGCGCGATCTTCCCGAACTGTCCGCGCTATATTCCGAAGATGCAGCTGGTCGAGCCGTCGGTTTACGCGCCGCAGGCCGGCTGCGATCCGGTCGAGCCCGCGTGGAAAGGCTTCGACATGTTCAAGGGCTATGTGCATCCGCGGCAGAAGGTGGCACGCGACCTCCCGCCATCCTAAGCCTTGTCTGTCGGGACAACGCGGCCACCGCTTGCTAGGCTGCCGGGTCTCGGCCGGGGGCGTTCGTGACATCGTCGGTATCGGTGCCGCTGTGGGTGGTGATCGTCGTGGGCGCGCTTGCGCTCTGGTCGGTGCTCGACCGCCTGCTGATCCCGAGCGTGCGCTTCCTGATGCAGCGGCGCCTCAACCGCGCGATCGACAAGCTCAATACCCGGTTGAAGCTCCGCATCCAGCCGTTCAAGCTCGCCAAGCGCCAGGCGCTGATCGACCAACTCATCTTCGATCCGGAGGTGCTGCGCGCAATCGAGGAGTATGCGGCGATCAACACGGTGCCGCGCGAGGTCGCTCAGGCGCGCGCGCGACGTTATGCGCAGGAAATCGTGCCGTCGTTCTCGGCTTATGCGTATTTCGGTATCGGTACGCGGGTTGCGCGATGGCTCTCGACCTTCATCTATCGCGTCCGGCTTGGCTATCTCGACGAGCAGGCGATGCAGACGGTCGATCCGGATTCGGCCGTGATCTTCGTCATCAATCATCGCTCGAATATGGATTACGTGCTCGTCACCTACATGGTGTCGACCGCCTCGGCGCTGAGCTACGCGGTCGGCGAATGGGCGCGGGTCTGGCTCCTGCAAAGCATCATCCGCTCGATGGGCGGCTATTTCGTACGGCGCGACTCGCGCGAGGCGCTCTACCGCAAGGTGCTGGCGCGCTATGTGCACATGGCGGTCGCGGGCGGGCTGACGCAGGCAATGTTCCCCGAAGGCGGACTGACCCGCGACGGGAAGCTGAGGCCGGCGAAGCTCGGGCTCTTGAGCTACATGGTCTCGTCATTCGATCCCAAGGGCATGCGCGATGCGGTGTTCGTGCCGGTCGGCATCAACTATGACCGCGTGATCGAGGACCGCGTGCAGATCGCCGCGCTGACCACGCCCGACGGAGAGAAACCGCGCTTCAAATTCTCGCCTTTCGTGCTCATCGCCTTCCTGGCCCAGAACGCGTGGCTGCGCGTGCGCGGCAAGCTCTATCGGTACGACTATGCGTGCGTCAGCTTCGGCAGGCCGCTCTCGTTGCGTCATTATCTCTTCGAGCGCGGCATCGACTTCCGCATGCTCGACGACAAGGCCCGCTTCGCCGAGATCGAGCGTTTCGGTGCGCTGCTGATGGAAAAGGTGGGCGAAGTCGTGCCGGCCTTGCCGGTCGCGCTGGTGTCGACCGTGGTGCTCGCGGCCGACCGGCCGCTATCCGCGCTCGAACTGAAGGGCGCGGTCGCCGAATTGATGGCGCGGCTCGCCGCCAAGGGCGCGCACGTTCATATCCCGCGCGCCGACCAGGACTACGCACTCGAAGTCGGCCTGCGCATGTTGCGGCTGCGCCATCTGGTCGAGGAGGAGAACGGGCTCTATCGCGCCAATCCCCAGGAGGCGCCATTGCTGCGCTACTACGCGAACTCGATCGCGCACCTTGTCCCTGCTGCTGCGGCTATTTCCGCTGCCGAAATGATCCCACGCGAGGCCGCGAACGGTGCGCTGGCCCCGCTCAGCTTGAGAACGATGCCGTGAGGTCGCGCGGCGCGAGTTGCGCGCTGCCGCTGACGATCGACGCAGCGTAGCCATGCGGCGCATCGAGCGGGATCGCGTACCAGGCGTCGGACGACAACGTTTTCGGTGCGGAAATCAGCCCGCCTTCGAGCGGTGTCTTGATCGCTGTGAGATGTTCGCTGAGACCGATGCCCGTCGCCTTCAGGAACGCCTCCTTGTGCGTCCAGAACTGGAAGAAGGCGTCGCGCGCCGCACCTTCTGAGCGCTGATGGAGAATAGCGCGCTCGTCGGGATGGAAGTTCATCGCCGCTAGCGCGCGCCAATCGATGTCGCGGATCGCCTCAATGTCGACCCCGAGCGGCTGCGCCCCGACCGCGATCAGTGCGAAGTCGCCGCTATGCGACAGGTTGAAGTGCAATGACGGATAATCGCGCAGCCCCGGCTTGCGTCCGCCGCCTTCGACGAACACGAGGTCGCGCGCGTCCTGTCTCGTCCGCTCCGCGAGGATACGCCGCAGCGCGCCGCGGCTCTTCGCGAAGCGCGCAATATCGCCTTCCTGTCTGTATTGGTCGGCGCGCGCCTGTTCGTCGGCGCTCAACAGCGCGCGCATCGCGTCGAGCGCGATACACCTCAGGTCGAGGAGCCAGAAAGAGGCGATCACCCCGCCGCGCTGTCGTCCGTAATGCTCAGTACCGCGCCGCCTTCGACGGGCGGTCGCGGTGCGAGCCCGCCGCCGCGGCGTTCGGGAAGCGAGATGACGCGCGCGTTGACCACGAGATCGGCCGACGCGCGTTGCGCTGCGAGCCGGCGCGGGATCGCGTCGCTGCTCTGCTTCGCCCAGGCGTTCTGACCGAGCGCGGATAGCGAACGGATCGGATCGAAATAGTAGAAATACTTGCCGCGCTCGACCGCCGGCGCGAGGAAACCCGATACACCGTGCATCCCGTCGTGGAATTCGGCGCTGTGCACGTCCCGCTTGCCGCCGGGCGTGTCGACGATGAACAACGGCGTGTTGAAGCCCGCGGTCGCGCCGCGCACTTCCTTCTCGAGCTTCTGCGCGGTTTTCAGCGGCAGCCGGAAGTGCTCGGTACCCTTCACCATGTCG
>JAXDNZ010000649.1:0-2894 GCA_034669185.1 Hyphomicrobiales bacterium | reverse complement strand
TCGAGAACCGGCCGGGCGCCGGCACGATGATCGGCACCGCGGCGGCCGCGAAGGCCGATCCCGACGGCTACACGCTCATCATCGCGGTGAGCGGCCATACCACCAATCCGGCGCTGTATGCCTCGATGCAATACGACGGCATCAAGGACTTTGCGCCGATCGCGCTGCTCGCGCGCACGCCTGTCGTCCTCTACGCACACCCATCGTTACCGGCCAGGGACGCGAAGGAGCTGATCGCGCTCGGCAAGGCGAAGACGCACACGCTGAACTTCGGCTCGGCCGGCGTCGGCAGCATGACGCACCTGACCGGCGAACTGATCAAGGCGCGGGCCGGAATCGAGATGCTGCATATCGTCTATCGCGGCGGCACGCCGGCGATGAACGATCTGCTCGCGGGCCACCTGCCCTTGCAATTCGCGACGGTGGCGCAGGCGCTGCCGCAGTACAAGGCCGGACAATTGCGCGCGCTCGGCATCTCGTCGGCCGAGCGCTACGCCTCGGTGCCGGAGATTCCGACGTTCCGCGAACAGGGCATCGATGTCGTTACCACCGAATGGTACGGACTTCTCGCTCCCGCAGGAACGCCACGCCCGATCGTCGACAAGCTCAACGCCGAGATGAAGCGCATCACCGCGCTGCCCGGCATGGGCGACCGGCTTTCGGCGATCGAGCTGACGCACTCGACGCCGGAGGAGCTGGGCAGCTTCATCCGCGCCGAGACGGAGCGGTGGGGCGTGGTGATCAAGGCGCTGGGGCTGAGGGGGGAATAGCGAAGCGTCCCTCTCTCTCTCCTGATCCCTCCCCGACTTCGGGGAGGGTCGGATCGCGAAGCGATCCGGGGTGGGGTCCTTCGTCGTTGCGCGCCCCACCCGGCCTCGCTGCGCTCGGCCACCCTCCCCCTGCGGGGGAGGGATAAGGAGAGCGCTTCACCTCGCTTCCGGCCGGTGCGCGCGGAGGGATCAGGAAAGAACCGCCTGCCGCGAAAATTGCGGATCGAACACACGGTCCGCCATCACCTGGCAGCGCTTGATCAGCCGGTGTTCGTCGGCCGTGTAGTCGGGCCAGGCCTGATGCAGCGTGCCGATGTTGTCCCACATCAGCACGTCGCCCTCGGTCCATTCGTGCGCGTAGCAGTATTTTGGCTGAAGCTGGTGCTTGAACAAGAATGCCAGCAGCGCGTCGCTCTCGTCCTGCGGCAATTCGTTGATGCGCATCGCGTAGCCTGGATTGCAGTAGAGCACCTTGCGGCCGGTGATCGGGTGGGTGAGAAACACCGGGTGCGTCACCGGCGGCTTCTTGCGCCGCTGCTCCTCGGTCAGGGCTTTCCGCGTCGAGCCGGGCTTGGCGCGCGCCTTGTCCCAGTATTTCGCGAAGTCATGCGTGACCGTCTTGCCGTCGAGCTTCCTCTTGATGTCGGCCGGCAGGTCTTCATAAGCCGCATGCATCGAGGCGAATTCGGTCGCGCCAAGCGCCTTGCCGTTCCGGCGCGGCACCTTGATGGCGTAGAGGACGTTCGCGAACGCGATGATCGACGAATACGACATGTCGGTGTGCCAATCCTGGCCCGCATCGGCGAGGCCGATCGGCTTGCCGTTCTCCTTGATGTTGGAGAGGATCATCACCTCGGGGTGCGCCGGATCGCAGAACGGTCCCGCCGCGACGTTGATCTCAAGCTCGCCGAAGCGCCCGGCGAAATCCTTTAGTTCGCCGGCTTCGAGGACCTGTCCGGGAATGCACAACACGCTGTAGCGGCCGAGCGCGCCGAGGATCGTGCGGAAATCGTTTTCGCTGAGTGGCTTTGAGAGGTCGGCGCCGGTGACGGTGGCGCCGAGCACTTTTCCCGTGGGGACGATGTCGACCACCTTGGACCTCGCATTCGTTCTTATTCGTGTGACCGCAATATAGCCGGTCACAATATCTGATCAAGAAACTGGCGCGTGCGTGGATCGCGCGGGCTCTTGAAGAACTCGCCTGGCGGCCCGTGCTCGACCAGCACGCCGCCGTCAGTGAAATAGACCTCGTTTGCGACCTCGCGCGCAAATCCCATCTCGTGCGTGACGATCATGCAGGTCATGCCGTCCTCGGCGAGCTCACGGATCGTGACCAACACGCCCTTGACGGTCTCGGGATCGAGCGCGGCCGTCACCTCGTCGAACAGCATCACGTCCGGATTCATCGCGAGGCTGCGTGCGATCGCGATGCGCTGCTGCTGGCCGCCGGACAATTCGCCCGGATATGCGCTCTCCTTGCCCTCCAGCCGCACCTTCTTGATCAGCGCGAGCGCCTGCGCCTCGACCTCGCGTTTGTCGCGCTTCAAGACATGCACCGGCGCCATCATGACGTTCTCCAGCGCGGTCTTGTGCGGAAACAGGTTGTACTGCTGGAACACCATGCCGACCTTGCGCCGCAGCGCGAGCTTGTCGAGCTTCGGGTCATTGACCTCCTGTCCCTCGACCGTGATCGAGCCTTGTTCGATCGGCACCAGCGCATTGACGCAGCGCAGCAGCGTGGACTTGCCCGAGCCCGACGGGCCGATGATGCAGATCACTTGGCCCTTCATCACGTCCATCGAGACGCCCTTGAGCACGGTGAGCGCGTGGAACCTCTTGTGCACGTCCTTTAGCGAGACGAGCGGCTGGTCGGGGGTCCACGCCATCACTTCACCGCGAAGCGCTTTTCGAGCGCGAGCGTCGCACGTGCGATCGGGTAGCAATAAAGAAAGAAGAACAGCAGCAGATAAAGATACATCGGCACCAGCAGCTCGGTACGCGCCTCCGAGGAGAGGATGTCGCCGGTCAGCGTCATCGCCTCGCTGACGCCGACCACGGAGGTGAGCGGCGTCGCCACGGTCAGGATCGCGTAGAGGTTCATCCAGGGCGGCGTCATGCGCTTGA
>JAXDNZ010000648.1:0-5050 GCA_034669185.1 Hyphomicrobiales bacterium | reverse complement strand
GCAACACGTCGAGCTGTGCGCGCGTGGTGGCGAACAGGAAATAGCTCTGGTCGCGATCGGGATCGTGCGCGCGGTAAAGCGCGTGGCTCCCGTCCGCGCCGCGCCGGTTGACGACGTAGTGGCCGGTCGCGAGCACGCTGGCGCCAAGCTCGCGCGCGGTGCCGAGCAGGTCGGCGAACTTGATCGAGCGGTTGCACTCGATGCACGGCACCGGCGTCTCGCCCGCCGCATAGCTCTCGGCAAAGCGGTCGATCACGGCTTCCTTGAAGCGCGCCTCGTAGTCGAGCACGTAATGCGGGATGCCGATGCGCTCGGCCACCGCGCGCGCGTCATGGATGTCGCGCCCGGCGCAGCAGGCGCCCTTGCGGTGCGTCGCCGCGCCATGGTCGTAGAGCTGCAGCGTCACGCCGACGACATCGTAGCCCTCGTCCTTGAGCAACGCGGCCGTGACCGAGGAATCGACGCCGCCCGACATCGCGACGACGACGCGTGTGTCCTGCGGACGGCCTTCGAGATCGAGGCTGTTGAGCATGGCCCTTATACCTATAAGGCACCCTCCCGCGGCGCAATCGCGGGAGGAGGCGGCAGTTCTTGCCGCATCGAAGCAAGGGATGCCGGGAGAGCGGCACTCGAGGGACCGTGCTTTGGGTGTAATCCGTTGAAATCACGATATTTTCGGAAATCCCGCCGCATGGCCCGGCGCTTGCAGCCTTGGTGCGGTCTTCCTGCGCCCAAAGAGGTAAATCCCGTGCCGAGCGTCGCGTCCGAGGTTGCGGTCCAGTCGTCGAAACGGGCCGAGCCGATGCCAAATCGCCTCAATCCGTCCGGCTGGATGTCGACGACACCGTTCGACCAGCTTTTGGACGCGGCCGCGAAATCTCCTTCGAGGTCCCGCGCGGACGGTCCCGAGCGGCCGACCACCGACCCGCGAGCACGCGCACCATCGGATGCGCATGACTCGCCCAGGTCCGCCGACAGACCGCAATGCTCGCCTGGCAAAACCGCGGACAGCAAGAACGCAACGGATGGAGTGGCCGTTGCGCCCGATGAGCCTCAGGCCGAGGTCGCTCCAACCACTCCCGGCACGGCGGCTCCCATTACGGCGGTTTCGGCCATGGTGGAGGCTGCGGCTCAGCCAGCCGGGATCGTCGTAACCGACCCGGATCAGGCTGCGGCCGCAACCGATAGCGCCGAGCTCGGAGCGACTCGGGATGACGCAAAGCCGGACACCAGCTCAGCCGACGCGGCCGCAGCGTCGGCAGCGGCCGCTGTGGCAAGTGTTCCGAACTCAGGCTTGGCGGTCGCCGTGATCGCAGTGCCCGTTTTGCCGGCCATCACGGCTGATACGACAAGCGCCGATGGCGACGTCGCGGCAGCTCAGTCGATCGCGTCGGCCGCGCCCCCGAGGGCCGAGCCGGCCCAGGATCCTGCCTCGCCTGCGGCGTTGGCCGCCGACCTGGCGAACGCCGCATCGCCCGTTGCCACGAAGGTCGCCGACCCCGCGCAACCCGAAGCAACGGCTTCCATCCCGACAACCACCCGTCTCGACGCCAAAGGCAGCAAGCCGAAGGGTGAGCCTGCCCCTGGCGAGCGAACCGCAACGCCCCCGCGCTCCGCACCCGTGGCTCAATCGGCCGGCACCGGCACGCCCGACGAGCCGGCCCCCGCGGCGGTGCATGGCCATGCGCCTGCACCGGACCACACTGTCGCGACGGCGCCCAGCGAAGTCCGCGACGTCGCGCCCGCGAACGCCGCGCCCGGTCAACCGAACACAGGCCTGCCGACCATCAACTTGGCTGCGGCGGGGGCCGCGATGCCGACGCTTGCGCCGATCACGGCGCTGCGCATCGATACCGCGCCGGAGGTTGCGGTGCCGGTCGCGGGGCTCGCGGTCGAAATCGTGTCGCGCGCGCAAGAAGGCCTGAAGCGCTTCGACATCCGCCTCGATCCGCCCGATCTCGGCCGCATCGACGTGCGGCTCGACGTGGACCATAACGGCCGCGTCACCTCGCGCCTGATCGTGGAGCGTGCCGAGACGCTCGACCTGCTGCGCCGCGATCAGCCTTCGCTCGAACGCGCGCTGCAGCAGGCCGGTCTCAAGACCGACGGCGGGATCGACTTCTCGTTGCGCGATCAAAGCCAGAGCTCTCGCGAGCAGGCGCCGCGCGACAATGCACCCACCGCCCGTCTCATCATTCCCGACGACGAAGCCGTCACATCCGAGACCGTTCGCGGCTATGGCCGCCTGATCGGCCTCGGCGGCGGCGTCGACATTCGCGTCTAAGGAGCCAACTTATGGCCGGCACCGATATTTCCTCGCTCGTCTCAACTGTCGCGAACCCGAGCACCGCGAGCAAGAGCAGCACCACGGGCGACGCGGGCGTCAAGGCGACGATTGCGTCAAATTTCGACACGTTCCTGAAGCTGCTCACCACCCAGCTCAAGAATCAGAACCCGCTCGACCCGCTCGATACCAACCAGTTCACGCAGCAGCTCGTGCAGTTCGCTTCGGTCGAGCAGCAGATCAACATGAACACGCAGCTGACCACGCTGGTGTCGCTGCAAAAGGCGACGCAGGCGACCCAGGCGATGAGCTACCTTGGCGCGACCGCGACGGTCGACGGCACGACCGCGCCGCTGAGCGGCGGCAAGGCGACGTGGAATTTCGCTTCCGACAAGCCCGCGACCGGCACCATCAATATCAAGAGCTCGACCGGGCAGACCGTCTACACCGGTACTTTCCCGCTCAATGCCGGGGCGCAGACCTTCAGCTGGGACGGCCGCAGCAACAACGGCGTGATGAACCGCGACGGCGCGTATACGCTGTCGATCACCGCCAAGGACGCCAGCGGCTCGACCGTCGCGATCTCGAGCGAGGTGCGCGGCACGGTCGACGCCGTCGATCTCACCCAGAACCCGCCGGTCCTCACCATCGGCGGCCAGTCCTTCACGCTCGACAAGATCAAGCAGGTCGTGCGGCCGGGACTGTAAGGCGTGCCCGCTCATTCCCGCGCAAGCGGGAATCCAGTTCTTTGACAAGGTCTGGGTCCCGCTTTCGCGGGGACGAGCGGCTAACTCGTATCGCTCGACACCAACTGCCCGCCAACAGTAGGAATTTGTTTCCTATTTGCCCGCCGCGCTTAGGTAAATTTTAAGCCGGGAGCGGTACTTTGACGGCTGCGTAGTCAGTTTGTCGTGTGAGAGTACCAATGACTGAGCCCCACCGCCCGAGGGTGAAGTACGTCATCGGGCCCGACGGTAGTCCGCTTACGATCGCGGATCTGCCAGCACCGGGCACCCGGCGCTGGGTCATCCGGCGTAAGGCGGAAGTCGTGGCTGCGGTGCGCGGCGGCTTGCTGTCGCTCGAAGAGGCCTGCAGCCGCTATACGCTCACGGTCGAGGAATTCCTGTCCTGGCAATACTCGATCGACCGTCACGGCCTTGCCGGCCTGCGCACCACGCGCATCCAGCAGTACCGCCAGTAAGCGTCAACTCCTGATCGCTTGTTAGCGCGTCGGCCGCAAGGCCGGCGTTTTGCATTTTGGCGCGCAGGCGTTCGGCGCAGCGCCACGCGGCGCAGCGCCACGCCGATCATCGTTAACCAGATCGAAACCATGAACCGGGCAGATTTTGCCGGGTTGGGCGCCGCCGGCGTCCGCGGGCTTGCTGGGGCACTCATCCGTGCAAGGTTTCGTCGAGTTCGTCCGAACGCTGGGCGCCGCCAGGCTCGGCGCGATGGCCGCGGTGACGGTCGCGCTCGTCGCGGTATTCGGTTTTATCATTTTGCGCGTCACAGCGCCGCAGATGGCGCCGGTCTTCACCGACCTGACGGCCGAAGACTCCGCCGCGGTCGTGAAGGACCTGGAGCGCCAAGGCATCGCCTACGAGCTGAAGAACGACGGTGCCATCATCATGGTGCCGCGCGACCGCCTCACCCGCGTACGCATGAAGCTCGCCGAGAGCGGCCTGCCCAAGGGCGGCGGCGTCGGCTACGAGATCTTCGACAAGTCCGACACGCTCGGCGCCACCAGCTTCGTGCAGAACATCAATCATCTGCGCGCGCTGGAGGGCGAGCTGGTCCGCACCATCAAGGCGCTCGATCGCGTGCAGGCCGCGCGCGTCCATCTGGTGCTGCCGGAGCGACCGCTGTTCTCGCGCGACAAGATCGTGCCCTCGGCCTCGATCGTGCTGCGCGTGCGCGGCGCGCTGGAGGCCGCGCAGGTGCGCGCGATCCGCCATCTCGTCGCCTCGGCGGTGAACGGGCTTAAACCGCAGCGCGTCTCGATCGTCGACGAATCCGGTCGCCTGCTCGCTGACGGCATGACTGCAACAGACAGCACGCACGAGGGCGCGAGCGAGGACCGGCGCACCGCGTATGAACAGCGCCTCCGCCAACAGATCGAATCGGTCGTCTCTTCGGTGGTCGGCCCTGGCCGCGCGCGCGTGCAGCTCTCCGCCGACTTCGACTTCAACCGGATCACGGAGACCTTCGATCGCTTCGATCCGGAAGGGCGCGTCCTGCGCTCCAGCCAGACGCGTGAGGAGAGCTCCGGGACTGCAAACAGCGAATCCCCTGTCACCGTGGGCACCGAGCTGCCCGGCGCGACACCTCCGCAGGGCAATCCGACCCCGCGCGACAACAGTCGCAAGTCCGAGGAGATCGTGAACTACGAGATCTCGCGCACGACTAAGACCGAGGTGACCGAGGGCGGCCGCATCAAGCGCGTCTCGGCGGCCGTGCTGGTCGACGGCAGCTACACCAAGAACGACAAGGGCGAGACGACCTACCAGCCGCGTGCCAAGGAAGAATTGGACCGAATCGCAGCGCTGGTGCGTACCGCGATCGGCTTTGATCAGAAACGCGGCGACCAGGTCGAAATCGTCAACCTGCGTTTCGCCGACGCGCCCGCAACGCCGATCCAGGAGCCGGCGGGCTTCCTCTCGTTCCTGCAGTTCACCAAGGACGACCTGATGCGGGCGATCGAACTCGTCGTGATGGCGCTGCTCGGCCTCGTGGTGGTGCTGTTCGTGGTGCGCCCGCTGGTACGCC
>JAXDNZ010000647.1:0-5348 GCA_034669185.1 Hyphomicrobiales bacterium | reverse complement strand
CCTTCAGTGCTCGGCAAAACAATGCCGGGAGGATGGCATCGCTCCCGGCAAAGTCGGTGGTCTGGAACTCGTGATCAATTCGTTGCCAGGAAGCCCGCTTCCTTCATCAGGTCGCGATGGCGCGCCTCTTCCTTCTCGACCCATTTGGCGTAGTCGGCACCGGACATGAAGGTCTGGTTGAACGCGCCATCCTGCATCAGCTGCTTCCACTCGGGCGTCTCGCGCACCTTCTTGAGCAGGTCGACGTAGAACGCGACCTGATCGGGCGTCGCGCCCGGCGTCATGAAGACTCCGCGCAGCATCAGGTATTCGATATCGAGGCCTTGAGACTTGCAGGTCGGAATATCGCCCCAGGCCATCTCGCCCGCGATCTTGTCCTTGTAGGGAAGCGCCTTGCCGTCGAACACGCAGAGCGGTTTCAACTGCCCGGCGCGCCATTGCGCGACCGCCTCGATCGGATTGTTCACCGTCGAGTTCACGTGCTTGCCGACAAGCTGCACTGCGACTTCGCCGCCGCCCTTGTAGGGGATGTAGGTGAACTTGGCGCCGGTCGCCTTTTCCATCGCGACCGTGATGATCTGGTCTTCCTGCTTGGACCCGGTCCCGCCCATCTTCATCGTCCCGGGCGCGGCCTTGGCGGCGGCGACGTATTCGGCCGCGGTCTTGTAAGGCGCGTCGGCCGGGACCCACAGGACGAATTCGTCCAGCGCCATCATGGCGACCGGCGTCAGGTCTTTCCACGAGAACGGAATACCGGTGGCGAGCGGGGTGGTGAACAGGTTCGACAGCGTGATGACCAGCTTGTGCGGATTGCCCTTCGAGCCTTTGACATCAAGGAAGCCTTCGCCGCCTGCGCCGCCCGACTTGTTGATGACCACCATCGATTGTTTCATCAGGGCGTGTTTGGTGACGATGCCCTGGATAATGCGCGCCATCTGGTCGGCGCCGCCGCCGGTGCCGGCCGGTACGATGAATTCCACCGGACGGGTCGGCTCCCATGCGGCCGCGGCCGGACCGCCACTTAGCAAAATGGCGACACTTGCGGTCGCCGCCAAAGTTCCCGCGAAATGCCTTAGCTTGCGTCCGCGTCTCATGCGCTCTCTCCCAAAAACGTCGTTATCGCCCCGCCGGATTTTCCGGATTGGCGTCGCCTCAACGCACGTGGGCGACGGTCGCGTCTAAGAACAAAATATAAAGTATTCCCGACCGCAAGCTTTGATCCACGCGCGGATGCGTTGCACAACCTCAGATATTCCTGCGGCGCAGACGAATTTTGAATTTGAGCCAAGGTGTCGCGCGGCAAGCTGTCGCGTGCCGCTTGGCGCTTTCCCAAACGACCGTGGGAAGAGAATGCGAAAGATTGTGGGAGTCTGTGACGAACCTCACGTAACGTCAGACGAGCCTCCTGTAGCCATTCCAATCGCAGAACCGAGAGGAGGATTGGCGATGATGTCCGAACTCGAAGCCATCTTGGGCGGCGACCTTGTGACGATGGTCTTCCTCTACGGATCGGCCGCGATGCTGATCGTCTCGATGATCGTCGTGACCTGGCTTTGCGAGACGCGACGTTCTCGTGGCGCCGTCCGCGTCGGCCAGGCCGCGTTCCTCAAGGCCGCGCCGCACCGGGATTAGGCGCGCGCGCACGTCCATTCGGCCGAGAGCACAGGCGCGCGTCGATCTGTCGTCCGCGCGCCCGCGAGGGCGTCAGCCTTGCGCCATGGTCTTGATGCGCATCGGCTTCAGCACGACCAGCGCCATCACGGCAGCGACGATGTTGAGCGCGGCCGCCACGTAGAACACGGCGTGCCAGCTTCCCGTGGCGTTGGTCAGCACGTTTGCGAGCGGGACCAGCAGTGCCGCCGTGCCCTTGGCAGTGTAGAGCATGCCGTAGTTCGTGGTCGCGAACTTCCGCCCGTAGACGTCGGTGCAGGTCGCCGGGAATAGCGAATAGATTTCGCCCCAAGCAAAGAACACCAGTCCCGACAGGATCACGAACAGCACCGGATGACCGGCGCACAAGAGCAACGCATAGATACCGATGCCTTCGATCAGGAACGCGATGAACATCGTGTTCTCGCGGCCGATATGGTCCGAGACCCAGCCGAAGAATGGCCGGCAGACGCCATTGAGCACGCGATCGATGGTCAGTGCGAATGTCAAGGCCGGTAGCGTCAGCCCGAGCAGGGTGACCGGGATGGCGTCGACCTTGTAGTCCTTGGCGATCGGCGCGAGTTGTGCGATCGCCATCAGGCCGCCGGCGCCGACCGCGACGAACATGAAGTACATGACGTAGAACACCGGCGTCTTGAGCACCTCGGTCGGCGTATAGTCCCGGCGGGTCTGTTGCACGGCGGGAGCCGCGGGCGCCGCGACCTCGCCCGCTTCGGGCGCGCGCAACAGCAACGCCACGATGACGACGATGATGCCCTGGCCGATACCGAACCAGAAGAATGCGGATTCGTAGCCGCTCGACGCGATCATGTTGGCGATCGGGATCACGGTCAGCGCCGAACCTGCACCGAAGCCCGCCGCGGTGAGGCCCGCCGCGAGGCCGCGCCGGTCCGGAAACCATTTCAGCGCGTTGCCGACCGAGCCGCCATAGATCACGCCGGCGCCGATGCCGCCGATCGCGGCGCCGAGATAGAGCAGGAAGAGCGAGTCCGCGTAGGCATTGATGACCCACGCGATGCCGACGAGCACGCCGGAGCCCGAGATCATGATGCGCGGGCCGAACTTGTCGATCAGGTAGCCTTCGATCGGCACCAGCCACGTTTCGGTGAGCACGAAGATCGTGAAGGCGACCTGGATCGCCGCGCGACCCCAGTGATATTTCTGATCGATCGGACCGACGAAGAGCGTCCAGCCGTATTGCAGATTGGCGATCATCACCATGCAGATGATGCCGAATATCAGTTGCCCCCACCGCGTTGCTTCGCTCGCGGTTGCGGTGTGCGTCGTCCCCGACGCGCCTGTAGCGACAGCCATTCGCGTTTCCTCCAGAGCCCCGTCTGGGCTTCGTTGCGCGTCTACGGCGGGTTCGCCCGCCGGTGTCTTTGCCCAGTCCTTCACCCCGCCGGCAGACGTTCAGCAATTATAAGGTATGCCAAAGAGGTCGAAAGCCGTAAGGGGCTTTATTTTATCAACGCCGGGATTTTGCGAGCATCACCGGGGCCTTCCGCGTAAGCCATTGTGACAAAAGAGAAAACGTTCGGCGGCGGAAGTGCGGAGGTCGTTCTTATTGCACTGCAAAATCAGTGACGCAATACGATGCTATTTGGTCGTATGAGGCTGCAACTGTGGGGGCCCATTGACCACCCGGTCATGCATTTCATTCACCGCCATCGAGCCGGGCAATCCGGCGCACAAATCCTGCGGCGTGCGCGCTAGCCAGCAATGCGATTGCGCAATTCCGCCGCGGCGCCGCGCGCATGATAGAACCCACCGGAAACGCCGGCGATGGATCGGGGCGGCCCGGAAGGCCCGCCGGACACGGGGATGTTCGTGCAATTTCATCTCAATGGATTCGAGCCCGGCGACCCGGAGATATCCGACCGTTCGCGGCGATATCCCGCATCAGGATGCTTCGGCTCGGTTCCGGAGGAAGTCGATGTCCTCATCGTCGGCTGCGGACCGGCCGGGTTGACCCTGGCGGCGCAACTGTCCGCCTTTCCAGACATCAAGACCTGCATCGTCGAGCAGAAGTCCGGTCCGCTCCTGCGCGGCCAGGCCGACGGCATCGCGTGTCGCACGATGGAGATGTTCGAGGCCTATGGCTTCAGCGAGCGCGTGTTGAAGGAAGCTTGTTGGATCAACGAGACGACCTTCTGGAAGCCTGACGACAAGCGGCGCGAGAACATCGTCCGCGGCGGACGGGTTCAGGACGTCGAAGACGGGCTGTCGGAGTTTCCCCATGTCGTTCTGAACCAGGCGCGCGTGCATGATTTCTATCTCGACGTCATGCGCAAATCGCCGGCTGGTCTCGAGCCGCACTACGGGCGGCGTCTGCTCGATCTTCAGATCGACCTGGAAGCCGGGTCCGGCGACAATGCTTATCCGTATCAAGTGACCGCCAGGCTCGAGCGCCTCGATCCTGCGCACGAGCGACAGATCGAGACGATCAAGGCTCGCTATGTGGTGGGCTGCGACGGGGCGCGCAGTACGGTGCGCAAGAGCATCGGGCGCGCATTGCATGGCGATTCCGCCAATCACGCCTGGGGCGTGATGGACGTCCTGGCGGTCACCGACTTCCCCGATGTTCGCTTCAAGTCGCTGATCCAGTCCGCCAACGACGGCAGCATCATCATCATTCCGCGCGAAGGCGGCTATCTTTTTCGCCTGTATATCGAGCTGGACAAGCTCGGCGCGGACGAACGGATTTCAAATCGCAACATCGCGGCCGACGACCTGATCGCGGCGGCGCGGCGTATCCTCAAGCCCCATACGCTCGACGTGAAAGAGGTTGCCTGGTGGTCGGTCTACGAGATCGGCCAGCGTCTCTGCGACAAATTCGATGACGTGCCCGACGAGGACGTTGCGAAACGCTTGCCGCGCGTGTTCATCGCCGGCGACGCCTGCCACACGCACAGTCCGAAGGCGGGCCAGGGCATGAACGTTTCGATGCAGGATGGCTTTAACCTCGGATGGAAGCTCGCTTCGGTCCTGCGCAAGCGTTGCGCGCCGCATCTCTTGCACAGCTACTCCGCGGAACGGCAGGCCATCGCCAAGGAGCTGATCGACTTCGATCGCGAGTGGGCCGCGATGCTGGCATCAAGCAAGGGGTTCGATGCCGCCGAGACCCAGAGATACTTCGTCAAGCACGGGCGCTACACGGCCGGAACCGCGGCCCGTTACCGTCCCTCGCTCCTCACCGGCGAGGCGACGCATCAGCATCTGGCCGCGGGCCTGACGATCGGCATGCGTTTTCACTCCGCGCCGGTCATTCGCGTCGCGGACGCCAAACCCGTCCAGCTCGGCCATGTGGTCAAGGCGGACGGCCGCTGGCGCATCTTCGCGTTCGCGGATGCGGGCGACCCGGTGGCGCCCAACTCCGGCATTCGGCGCTTAAGCAATTTTCTCGCTGACGCGCGAGAGTCTCCCGTGACGAAATACACCCCGGCGGGCGAGGACATCGACGCGGTGATCGATGTCCGTGCGGTTTTCCAGCAGGGGCACCACGACGTTGCCATCGAAGCCATGCCGCCCCTCCTGCTACCCCGGAAAGGACGTTTCGGACTACGGGACTACGAAAAAGTGTTTTGTGCCGACCTGAAAAGCGGCCACGACATCTTCACCATGCGCGGCATCGACCGCGAGCGGGGCTGCATGGTGGTGGTGCGGCCAGACCAATA
>JAXDNZ010000646.1:0-4433 GCA_034669185.1 Hyphomicrobiales bacterium | reverse complement strand
AGCCCGGATGAGCTCTTGCGACCTCCGGGAGTGAACGAGAGGCCGCGGATTTCGCAAGAGCTCATCCGGGCTACGCTCATTCACATCGCCTTGCCGCTCATGTAGGCGGGCAGCCAGTTCTCGAAGGCGCGTTCGAGTGTCTTGACCGCAACCGGTTGTTCACCGGCAATATGAAGCGCATCGCCGCCGGTGCTGCCGATGCGCATGCAGGGCACGCCAACGCCGTTCATTTTCGCCAGTACCAGCGCAGCTTGCTCCTCGGGCACCGTCACGATGTAGCGGGCTTGGTCCTCGCCGAACCAGAAGCCGGTCTCATTGAGGAAGTTCGGCGCGCCGTAGAGCCGCGCGCCGATGCCCGAGGCAAGCGCCATCTCGGCGATCGCGATCACCAGGCCGCCGTCCGAGAGATCGTGCACCGCGGTCACGCGCCCCTCGTCGATGAGCGCGCGCACGAAATCGCCGGCGCGCTTCTCGGCCGCCAGGTCGACCGGCGGCGGCGCGCCCTCCTCGCGGCCGCAGATCTCGCGGAGGTACATCGACTGGCCGAGCCAGCCCTTGGTTTCGCCGAGCAGCGCGATCGCCTCGTCGGCGGCCTTGAACGCAATGGTCGCGGCGCGGGTGAAGTCATCGATCAATCCGACGCCGCCGATGGTCGGTGTCGGCAGGATCGCGCGCCCGTTGGTCTCGTTGTAGAGCGAGACGTTGCCGGACACGACCGGGAACTCGAGCGCCTTGCAGGCTTCGGCGATGCCCCGGATGCAGCCGACGAGCTGGCCCATGATCTCCGGCCGCTCGGGATTGCCGAAGTTGAGATTGTCGGTCACCGCGAGCGGCCTGGCGCCGACCGCGCAGAGATTGCGCCAAGCTTCGGCGACGGCCTGCTTGCCGCCCTCGAAAGGGTCGGCTTCGCAATAGCGCGGCGTCACGTCCGTCGTCATCGCGAGGCCCTTCGGGCCTTCGCGCACACGCACGACCGCGCTGTCGCCACCCGGCCGCTGTACCGTGTTGCCGAGGATCAGATGGTCGTACTGCTCCCATACCCAGCGCTTGGAGCAGAGATCGGGCGACGCGAGCAGTTTTTCGAGGGCGTCCGCATGCGGCAGCGGCGGCGCGATCGTCGCCGCATCGATGACCGGCAGCTTGGGCGATGAAATGTGCGGGCGATCGTAGACCGGTGCCTCGTCGCCGAGCTCCTTGATCGGCAGGTTCGCCATCTCGGCACCTTGGTGGCGCACGACGAAACGCTTGTCCGGCGTGGTCGTGCCGACGATCGCGAAATCGAGGCCCCACTTGCGGAAGATCGCCTCGGCTTCGGCTTCCTTCTCCGGTTTGAGCACCATGAGCATGCGCTCCTGGCTCTCCGAGAGCATCATCTCGTAGGCGCTCATCGCAGGCTCGCGCGTCGGCACGGTGTCGAGATCGAGCACGACACCGAGATCGCCCTTGGCGCCCATCTCGACGGCCGAACATGTCAGCCCTGCCGCGCCCATGTCCTGGATCGCGATCACGCAATCCTTCGCCATGATCTCCAGACACGCTTCCAGCAGCAGCTTCTCGGAGAACGGATCGCCGACCTGCACGGTCGGGCGCTTGCTCTCGGAATCCTCGCCAAATTCCGCCGACGCCATGCTGGCGCCATGGATACCGTCGCGCCCGGTCTTCGAGCCGAGATAGACGATCGGCATGCCGACGCCTGACGCGGCGGCGTAGAAGATCTTGTCCGTGTCGGCGAGCCCCACCGCCATCGCATTGACGAGGTTGTTGCCGTCGTAACGCGAGTGGAAACGCACCGAACCGCCGACCGTCGGCACGCCGAACGAGTTGCCGTAGCCGCCCACACCGGCGACGACGCCCGAGACGAGGTGGCGCGTCTTTGGATGCTTCGGATCGCCGAACGAGAGCGCGTTGAGGCACGCGATCGGCCGCGCCCCCATGGTGAACACGTCGCGCAGGATGCCGCCGACGCCGGTGGCCGCGCCCTGGTACGGCTCGATATAGCTTGGATGGTTGTGGCTCTCCATCTTGAACACGACCGCCAAATTGTCGCCGATCGAGATGACGCCGGCGTTCTCGCCCGGCCCCTGGATCACGTGCGGCGCGCTGGTGGGCAGCGCGCGCAGGTGGATTTTCGAGGACTTGTACGAGCAGTGCTCGTTCCACATCGCCGAGAAGATGCCGAGCTCGGTGATCGTCGGCTCGCGGCCGATGAGCTGCAGGATGCGCTCGTACTCGTCGGGCTTGAGGCCGTGCTCGGCCACCAGTTCGGGCGTGATGGTGGGTTCGTTCGGAATCATGTCTCGGGACGGCGCCTTTCGCCCCTATGTAGGGGAGAGAGGCGGGCGGCGAAACGGCCTTGTCGCTCCTGCCCCCAGATCACTGCGGCTTGGGACGATCAAGCCGCCTGCGCGAAATGCGCCATCAGCCCGGCGAACAGGCCGCGCCCGTCGGTGCAGCCGACCGATGCCTCGACGTGGTTCTCTGGATGCGGCATCAGGCCGAGTACGTTGAGTTTCTCGTTGAGCACGCCGGCAATCGCGTTCTGCGCGCCGTTGACGTTCCAGCTCTCCTCGCGCTTGCCCTCCGGATCGGTGTAGCGGAACAGCACGCGGCCTTCCGTTTCGAGCCGATTGATCGTGTCAGGGCTCGCGAAGTAGTTGCCCTCCCCGTGCGCGACCGGCACCCGGATCACCTGGCCCGCATTGTAGCCGCGCGTGAACGGCGTGTCGGAGCGCTCGACGGTCAGGCACACCTCGCGGCAGATGAAGCGCACGCTCGCATTGCGCTGGAGCACCCCGGGCAGTAGCCCCGCCTCGCATAGGATCTGAAAGCCGTTGCAGACGCCCATCACGAGCCCCCCGCGCGCCGCATGCTCGCGCACCGGCTCCATGATCGGCGCATGGGCGGCGATCGCCCCGCAGCGCAGATAATCGCCGTAGGAGAAGCCGCCAGGAAGGACGACGAGATCGGTGCCGGCGGGGAGTTCGCGGTCGGCGTGCCACACCATCGCGGGCTCGCGGCCTGAGACGAGCCGGATCGCGTGCGCCATGTCGCGCTCGCGATTCGATCCGGGGAAAACCACCACCGCGGATTTCATGGCACGGCCGTAGTCAGGGTCGGGGCCATCAACCGGTCACCTCGACGCGATAATTCTCGATCACCGTATTGGCGAGCAGCTTCTCGGCCGCCTCTTTCAGCGCGGCCTCGGCTTTGGCCGCGTCCGTGGCGGCAAGCTCGATGTCGAACACCTTGCCTTGGCGCACGCTCGCTACGCCGTCGACGCCGAGCGACTTCAGCGCGCCCTCGATCGCCTTGCCTTGCGGATCGAGCACGCCGGATTTGAGGGTCACGGTGACGCGGGCTTTCATTTGCTCTGCCTGTCGGCGCGTCAAAAGCAGCGGGGGCCGATCGGCCCCCGCGTAGCATTGTCGTGGATTCGTCTCAACACCGCTCAGCTAGCCCTTCACCAGGACCGGTCCGGTACCTTGCGGGCGCTCGCCCTCAGCCATGATGCCGAGACGCTTGGCGACCTCGGTATAGGCCTCGAGCAAGCCGCCGAGATCGCGGCGGAAGCGGTCCTTGTCGAGCTTCTCGTTCGACTTGATATCCCACAGCCGGCACGAATCGGGCGAGATCTCGTCCGCCACCACGATCCGCATCATGTCGTTTTCCCACAGGCGCCCGGTCTCGATCTTGAAGTCGACGAGACGGATGCCGACGCCGAGGAACAGGCCGGAGAGGAAATCGTTGACGCGGATCGCCAGCGCCATGATGTCGTCGATCTCTTGCGGCGTCGCCCAGCCGAACGCCGTGATGTGTTCCTCCGACACCATCGGGTCGTTGAGCTGGTCGTTCTTGTAGTAGAACTCGATGATCGAGCGCGGGAGCTGGGTGCCCTCCTCGATGCCGAGACGCGTCGCGAGCGAGCCGGCCGCGACGTTGCGCACCACGACTTCGAGCGGAATGATCTCGACCTCGCGGATCAGCTGCTCGCGCATGTTGAGCCGGCGGATGAAGTGCGTCGGCACGCCGATCTCGTTGAGATGCTGGAACATGTATTCGGAGATGCGGTTGTTGAGAACGCCCTTGCCTTCGATCACCTGATGCTTCTTCGCATTGAAGGCGGTCGCGTCGTCCTTGAAGTGCTGGATCAGGGTGCCCGGCTCCGGTCCCTCATAGAGGACCTTCGCCTTGCCCTCGTAGATGCGGCGACGGCGGCTCATCGGGATATACCGTGGCTTGAGGAAATCCATTCTGCCGTGACTCCGTAAATCAGCGCGAGGTCGGCGGCGGCGCGGTCGGGCGGCGCGACTCGAAACGACCGAAGAACCTGCCCGACCGTGGAGTCAACCTAGCGGATCGTGATAGGGAGCACAATCGCGCCCCAAGCCTGCTCAAATCGTGACGAGGCGTCAATCTCGCTGCTATCGTATTTT
>JAXDNZ010000645.1:0-3409 GCA_034669185.1 Hyphomicrobiales bacterium | reverse complement strand
CCTCGCGCTCGGCGTCATCGAGGCGGCGGAGAAGTCCGGCGAATTGAAGCCGGGCCAGACCGTGATCGAGGCGACCAGCGGCAATACGGGAATTGGTCTTGCGATGGTTTGCGCCGCCAAGGGATATCCGCTGGTAGTCACCATGGCGGAGCCGTTCAGCGTCGAGCGGCGCTAGCTGATGCGGTTTTTGGGCGCCAAGGTCATCGTCACTCCCGCTGCCGAGCGCGCGGTAGGAATGATCAACAAGACCATCGAGCTTGCCAAGGCCCATGGCTGGTTCATGACCAGGCAATTTGAGAACGAAGCCAATCCCGACATTCATTCGCGCACGACCGCGCGCGAGATCCTCGACGATTTCGCAGGCGAACGGCTGGACTATTGGGTTACGGGCTATGGAACCGGCGGAACGTTAAAAGGCGTCGGGCGGGTGCTGGCCAAGGAGCGTCCCGACACAAAGATCATCGTTTGCGAGCCCGAGGACGCGCAGCTGCTCGGCAGTGGCGCGGAACAGGCGCGGAATCCGGACGGCACTCCGGCGGCACCGCATCCGACGTTCAAACCGCATCCGATGCAGGGCTGGACGCCGGATTTCATCCCGAAACTCACCGCCGATGCGGTCGAGATGAAGGTGATCGAGCGCATCCTGACCATCGCCGGTTCCGACGCGATCAAATGCAGCAAGGATCTCGCGCAAAGGGAAGGCATTTTCGTCGGCATCACGGCGGGCGGCACGTTTTCCGGCGCATTGCAGGTCGCCAGGGAGGCGCCGAAGGGCGCGACCATCCTGGCGATGCTGCCCGACACCGGCGAGCGCTATCTCTCGACGCCGCTGTTCGCCGACATCTCGGCCGACATGAACGAGGACGAGACGAAGATCGCCCAGTCGACGCCGAACCATCAACTCAAGCCGGCGGCGTGAGGCGCCGCACGGGCCGACGGCGCGCGATCTCAAGCACAACCTTGCGTCGCGCTCCGTCGCGGCGCACACTATCCCTGCTTCCGGCATCGTACATCACGAAACCGAAGGGAGGGGCCGATGCATCGACGCACCATGCTTGCCGCGATCGCGAGCCTGCTGCCGCTCGCGGCCCATGCGCAGCCTTTGAAAGTGGTCGAGGTCAGCGCGCCGGCGGTCAACTGCGTGTTTCATCTCGACTGCCGGCTCCTGGTCAACGACTCGATCGGCAATATCCTGCTGCCGACCGTCAATGCCGGCGACGCCTGGCTGCAATCACGCGCGTTCTCGGCCGAAGCCGGCTCACCCGCCGGCGCCGGGGTGACCGGTTACAACTATCGCATCAGCATGACGCAGGCGTCGGGCCAGGCGGAGTGCATCATCTCGTTCGTCCTGAACTTCGGGCCGCACAAGCCGCTGCCCTACAAAGACAACACGCTGGCCGACGTCTACGTGGTCACCGGCGGCGGTCTCGGCACGATCAGCCTCGCATCGGCCACGCGCTATGGTGGGGCGATCGAGTTCGTCCTGAAGAGCCCGCTGTGCCTGAACGGGCCGGCCGACGTGAAAAATACCACGTTCTTCATCGGGCTCGCGGCGACCGCCGCGCCGATGCATGTGACCGCGCAGATCGCCGTGAGCGGCAGCGTGCCGATCTACGGCGTCGACGCGCGCGTGCCGACCCATGCGGTCGCACCAGATCCACCCGGAGGGTTGTGAGCGCCGCTCAGCACCTCGTCCGGGCGTTGAAGCCGTAGCGTGACGGGCCGGTCTCAACCTGCAGGTCCGAGCGCCCCAAGCCGCTCGGGTCTCGGCAGACGCAAGCGCGACGAATAAACCGCCTCCGTGACCGCGGTCACAGAGCAGCCTTCGCCGGTGTGGGATGATGTTGCCGATGAAACCTGGATCGACGTTTCCCCGGAGCAACCCATGTGGCAACTGCAACTGCACGCCGTATTCCGCGTCGGCGGGTATCGCACGCCGGAAATCGACATCACTCCAGCGCTTGGCGTTTCGCTGATCGTCGCGCTGTTTGCGCTCATCATCAAGACGGGATTGTGAGATGCAACGGCACACTTCGGGCCGGATGAGCGCACAACTGTGCTGCGGGTGTGAGAAGCCGTTCTCGCTTCGCGACGGCTTTTTGGAAGTGCAACTGGGTCAGGATGGATTGCTCTACTGCTACAAGCTGACACCCACGTGCAGCGTGCTTGCAGTCAGGACTGTCGAGCTGAAACGCAAGCGTGCACGGCGTCCGGCCGATCCCGGCCGCTCGCCTGAATGGCCGGCGAGAGTGCGCGCAGGCACTCCGCATGAGATGCAGCCTCTTTGAGAGCGGCCGACCGCTACCCCAGGGCGCGCGGCGAACGTCGAAAGCCGGGACGTGCCGTTGCGGCTACGTCCCGATGCGATTGCGGAGCGCGTGAGTGACGGGGACGACCGCCCCGTCAGGTCGTCACACCGCGTCTTTTGCAGCCTTCACCGGGCGTGCCCTGATGATTTTCCGCGCCGGCCGCGCCTTGAAAACGGTCGGCTCCTTGGTGAAGGGATTGATGCCGGAGCGTTCTTTGGTGGCAGGCTTCTTGATGACGACGAATTTTGCAAAGCCCGGAAGTAGAAATACACCCGACTTCTTGAGCTCTTTGTAACCGACAGTCGCCAACGTCTCGATGACACCCTTGACGTCCCTCTTCGTCAGGCCCGAGTGCTGGTCAGTGATTTTCTGGATCAACTCTGACTTCGTCATCGTCTTCGGCATGTCGTGTCCCTCCTGGATTCGTTCGAACACTGTTCGGAATTCGAACCGAGAAATCTAGGGCAATCCGCGATCTGCACAGGTTTGTTTCAACGGCGCCTCGACGGCACCGGCTTTGTCCCGCAGCTGGAAAATCGGGAAAGCGCGGGGTCAACGCCCCCTACAAGGCCGCATCGCTAGACGGCCGCCATCTCTTCGACCATCTCGACCAAAAGCTGGCGCGCCTTGCGGCTTTTGATCTTATGGAACGCCTTGACCATCCGAACCGAGCCGGAGGTCTGCAGAAGTCCGAACACGCTTTCCACCCCGGCGTCCCTGGCCGACCTCCCGGTCGAGCCGCCACCCTCGCTGGTCCCGAAGAAAAAGGTAATCGGGACCTCCAATGCTTCCGAGATCCGTTGCAGACGTCCCGCGCCGATACGGTTGACGCCCCGCTCGTATTTCTGCACCTGCTGGAAGGTCACCCCGATCCGGTTGGCGAGGTCGGTTTGCGAGAGACGGCATTCCAGGCGGCGGGAGCGCACACGAAATCCGACCTCTTCGTCACGCTTGTCAGCTCGTCTTGCCGATACCCGCTTGTCGCTCGCCTTGGTCTGCTTCATCGGATGCCCCGCCCGCTACTTCCGCGTTATCTGGATCATAGGCGAACCCCCAGGGCGGCAATCGGCAAATCGGCTTTCACGGTGGTCTTGGGGTTA
>JAXDNZ010000644.1:0-3853 GCA_034669185.1 Hyphomicrobiales bacterium | reverse complement strand
GCGGGGACCCAGAGTTTTGGCCAAGAACTGGATGCCCGCTTTCGCGGGCATGAGCGGAACAAATCGCGGTCTCACGCCGTCTTGGCAAATCCATACAGCGCTTCCGGATTGCTCACCAGAATACGCTGGCGCAGCGCGGCGTCCGGCGCCCATTCGGCGAGCAAATCGAACAACGTTGCGTCGTTCGGCTTGTCGTCTGCCTTCTCGGTCGGATGGGGCCAGTCCGAGCCCCACACCATGCGTTCCGGCGCGTCCTTGAGATAGGCCTGCGCAACCGCGAGCTTGTCGGCGTAGGTCGGCGCACCGACTTTCGTGTCCATGTAGGCTCCCGACAGCTTCATCCAGGTGCGGCCTTTGTCGAGCATCGCGCGGACGATCGTGTAGGCCGCATGATCGAGCGGCACGGGCTGCGGCAGCCGCCCCATGTGATCGAACACGACCTGCGTCGGCAGGCGCTGCAGCAGGTCGCCGTTCTCGACGATCTGATCGGCACGCATGTGAATTTGCACGTGCCAGCCGAGATCCACGACGCGCTTGGCGAGCGGCTCGATCATGTCGATCGACACGGCCGCGCTTCGCGGATCGAACACCGTGAAGCGGATGCCGCGGATGCCGCCGTCGGCGAGCGTTTTCAGCTCCGCGTCGGTCACGGTCGGATGCAGCACCGCGACGCCGCGCGTGTTCGCGGCTCCGAGCTGCTGGATGCCGTCGAGCGTGACGCGATTGTCGGTCACGTAGGCCGCGGGCGTCACGATCACGGTGCGCGTGGTGCCGTTGCGCTGCTGCAGGAGGCGATACTCGGCGACGCTCGCATTGCTCTGCATGCGCGATTGCGGACCCGGCCGCGCCGGCGGAAAACGTTCGCCGTCATAGATGTGCATGTGGCAGTCGCAGGCATTGGCCGGGGCCTTCAGCTTCGGCGCCTCGGTCCCGGCCGAGTTCGGCACCGCGTGTTGCGCGTGGCCCGGCTTCACGATAGCGGCCATTGCGGCAGCCGCGCAGCCCGCCAGAAAGGCGCAGCGCAGAATCGAAGACATGGTCTCCTCCGGCTGCCATCGTTCGCTGACCATCGTCGTTTGATTGCCGTCATTGTGTCGCGATGCCGAGGCTCTTGATGATGCGGCCCCATTTGTCCGCGTCGCTTTGCATTCTGAGCGCCAGTTCGTCCGGCGTCGACGACGCGACCTCGACGGCGATGTCCGCCATCCGGTTCTTCACCTCGGGCAGGAACAGGATGCGGCTGATCTCGGCATTCAGCCGCGAAACGATTTCCTTCGGCACTCCGGCCGACGAGAATGCCCCATACCACACGGTCATCTCGTAACCGGGCACGGTCTCGCCGACGGTCGGAACGCCCGGCAGCAGTGACGAGCGCTTCTCCTCGGTGATGGCGAGCAGCTTGAGCTTGCCGGCCTTGACGTGCTCAAGGCTCTGGGTACCGGCGGTGAAGAACAGCTGCGTCTGGCCCGCGACCGTATCGACCACCGCGGGCGCGCCGCCGCGATACGGCACGTGCAGCATTTCGATGCCGGCCATGCGTTCGAGCAGCGCGGCACACAGGTGATTGGTCGAGCCGGGGCCGGACGACGCATAGGCGATCTTGCCGGGATTGGCTTTGGCGTAGGCGATGAATTCCGGCACCGTGTTCGCCGGCACCGAAGGATGCACCACCATCGTGTTGGTGACGTAGGCGAGCAGCGTGATCGGCGAGAAATCCTTCCCGCCGTCGAACGGCATCGTCGCGAACAACGCGTGGTTCATGGTGTGCACGCTCATCGTGTTGAACAGGAGCGTGTAGCCGTCCGGCGCAGCGCGCGCGACCGCGAGCGTGCCGATGTTGCCCGAGGCGCCGGTGCGGTTCTCGATGATCACCGGCTGGCCGAGCGACTGGCGCAGGTGCTCGGCGACGATGCGCGCCAGAATGTCGGTCGAGCCACCGGGAGCCCAGGGCACGATCAGGGTGATCGGGCGTTGCGGATAGGGCTGCGCGAAAGCCGCGCGCGGCGCGAGAGCAAGGCTCGCTGTACCGGCGAGGATCGATCTGCGCGTGGGCGTGCTCATCCTGCCAGATGTAGCACAAACGGAATTCGCTCGCGCCGCCGGCGCGAGCGACTTGCGCTAGAGCGCTTGCGCGACCTCTTGCAGGCCGAGCATAAGGGCCAGCTGGCGTGCGGTATGCTTTTGGTCTTCGCGCAGCCGCATGATCAGCGGCGTTGCCGCCGCATAGAGCCGCTGGGCGGAGTCCGGATCGACGGTCAGCTTCGGCGGATGGCCTTTGGTCGCGGCGCGCTTGGGCTGTTGCTTCGCGATAGAACGCAGTTCGGCAGCGACCGCCGGCCAAAGAGCTTCCTGATCCGGGGTCAACGCGAGCGCCGTCTTGATTCGATTGATCTGACCGTTGCTCAGCACCAGGTCGTCGGCGTCTTCGGCAGGTCGCGCCGGCTTCGCGGGCGCCGGACGGGTCGCAGTCGCCTCATGGGGTGCCGGGCGCGGCCGCGGCATCGCGGCGGCGACCGGTGCACTCGGAGCCGGAGCATTGGTCGCCGCGTAGGGCAGCGCGCTGGCCGGAAGAGCGGGTTCGGGATTGGCCAGAACCATCTGGATGGTCTTGACCTTGACGGGACGGATATCGGCCGTGCCGACGACGTTTTCGGCCGGAGCCGGATCGAGACGTACGGGCGAACTGGAGACCGACGCGAGCCGCATCGGGGCCGGCGTCACCGCCGCCGCACGCCCCGCCGAGGGCCACACCATGTCGATACAGGCATTGGCGACCACGCCAAAGCCAAACGCACCACCCAGGCCCGCAAGGGCCAGAAAAACGATTCGCCGCAGCTGCATGCTAATCCCGCACTCCCTAGGTCCACCAGTTAGCGGGCTCATGATAAACAACACGTTACCGGCCACTTTGCGGCGATCATGAGGCAAACCGACCATTTTCCTGGGCATTCACTGCTGCTGGCGGCCCTCCCACAACCGCAGGGCCGCCGAGGTCACCACCCCTCCGACGACACAGGGCACGCCGAGTTCCACTTGGCCGGCCACTGCCGCCACAATGCAGCCGACCGCGAGCGCGCCCTCACCCACCTGCGCCCAGAGTGAGAGGTCGCGCTTATAGCCCGGCCCCTTGCGCCTGAGCTCGTCGATCGCCGCAAGCGCCTCGTTGCGCAGCCGGCCGGTCTCGGCGGTCTCGGCCGCTTCGATCACCTTGCTGAGAATGGGCTTGATGGTCTCGGACTGCTGGGCGGTGGACCATTTGAGCTGGTTCAGAAGCTCCGGATTGCGCGCCGCGTTCACCGCGAGCGTGTACTTCGCCATGCTGCCGAGGGTGAGCTTCTCGATCACGTCGCGCTCTTTCGACCAGCGCAGCATCACGATGATGCGCGCCAGCGGCTTGTAAGCGCCGGTCGCGAAATAGTAGCCCCACAGGGTATCGAGCAGGTCCGGCGTGAGATCGATCGTCACGTCCTCGGACGGCTTGGTGAAGTACTTCGCGAGCGTGAATTGGGCACGCACTTTCTCGCCAAACGTCGGGTCCTTCTCGATCGGCGCCTGGTCGAGCGTCGGCAACTTGCCGGAGGCGAATCTCTCGATCATCACCCGGCGCGACGGCATGCGCTCGCCGACCCGAAGCATCAAACCCCGCCATTCGGGCAATCCCGAATAAGCAATGGCCCGCACGATCGCCCAGTGCTGCTCCACCGGGAACGGAAACAAGCGCGCGACGATCTCGTCGGCCTTGGCCGGATTGGCCGCGAGCACGCCGGCGAGGAACCCGACAAACACGCCGGAGGATTCCGCATCACGCAGCAGTCCGAGCCGGGCAAGGCCGCGCATCGCCGCCGGCACGTGC
>JAXDNZ010000643.1:0-6906 GCA_034669185.1 Hyphomicrobiales bacterium | reverse complement strand
TGATCGACGGCGGCGGAAAGCCGGTGATGCGCGCTTGCAAGGGAAGCCAGCCGAGCCGCATCGCGAAAAAAAGCTGCAGCACCAATGCAAGCCAGAAGCTAGCCACTGCGAGTCCCGCCACCGTAATGATACGCAGCGCGTGGTCGGCGATCGTGTTCCGATAAAGCGCCGAAACGACTCCGAGCGGAATCCCGATCACCACCGCAATGATCATCGCGACAATTGTCAGCTCGATCGTCGCCGGCAGGCGGGCATAGAGGTCGTCCCAAACCGGCCGAGTCGTGAACAGACTGGTGCCGAGATCACCCGAAAGCAGTTGCCGATAATAATCGACGAGCTGGACAAGCAGGGGCCGATCAAGCCCGAGCTTCTGACGCAATAGCTCGATCTGTGCTCGCGATGCCGTCTCGCCCGCCAGCTTGGAGACAGGATCAGCCGGAATGACACGCGAGATGAAGAACACGATGGCGACAAGGCCGGCGAGCGTTGGAACCAGCCATGCGATGCGCCGAAGGACAAGCGCCAGAATCCGCATTATCTCACGTTCATTTCAGCGGTGTCGCTTGTCCGTTCACGCCGGGCGGGACCCGGCATCCATGCTTGTGGGAGTCACACAGCGCGTGAGCTCGCGCCGCCCTCGACGAAGTCCCGACTCGAGGCGCATCTCTCCGATGACGTCGGAACGGCTGGCGCGCCGAGGCGGCAACCGCCACCGCTATCGACGTCAGCTATCGTAATAGGCGGTCCGCATTTCCTGCGCCGATCCAATCGGACAGAACACGATGCCCTTGAGCTTGCTGGAATAGGGTCCGTACCATTTGGTATTGTAGATCCACATTCCCGCCGCCTCGTCGACAACGATGCGGGTCGCTTCCTCATACAGTTTCTCGCGGTCGGCTTGCACGGTGGACCGCAGCGCCTTTTCCAGCAGATCATCGACCTTGGCATTCTTGTAGTGCGAGGCGTTCTTGAAGGTGCCGGCGGTCGATGACGAAAACATCTCGCCAATCCAATTGTGCGGATCGGCGTAGTAGGTCGAGATCCAATAGATCGACAGGTCCGGCGTAGTGTTGGGATCCTTGAACCGCTCCACGATCGTCGGCCACGGATAACCAACAACCTTCGACTGCACACCGGCCTTGGTCAGTCCGTTCTGGAGCAACTGCGCGGCCTGCTCGGACTGCTGGAAGCCAGTCAGGTAGGCAAGCTCGATCGGCTTGTCGATCTTCACTTTGGCCTGCGCAAATTCGGCTTTCGCCTTTTCGATATCGAAACTGTATCCCTTGACGTCCTTCGGTACGCCCCAGATCGTGTTCGGCAAGGGAGTCGGATTGCGCTCGACCAGCCCGCCGAGAATCTCCTTGTTGAAGCCGTCGTAGTCGAATGCGTAATTGATCCCGCGGCGGACATGGACATCGTTAAACGGCGGGCGTGTCACGTTGATCTGCGCCATCATCACGCGCATCGACTCCGCCTCGAGCACCTGCGTGGCGGGGTTTGACTTGATACGATTGAGCTGATCAGTCTGCAGATACCCGCCGATGCCGTTGAAATCGCCGCGCATCAGGCCGAGCACGCGGGTGTTGGTATCCTTGACGGCACGAAACTCGATCTCGTCGATCCATTTCGGGCCCCAGCCCTTGAAATGACCCGGGAAGCGTTCGGCGACAAATCCGATGGCCGGATCGAACTGGGTGATCTTGTAGGCTCCCGAGCCGGCCGAGTTCTTCGAAAGCCAGGCCTCGGCGTGGTCGCCGTTCTTTTCGTTCTTCTTCACCATCGCCATGTTGACGATGTGAATCTCCGGCACGATCGAGAGAAAAATCGCCGAAGGCTTCGCCAGCTTGAATTCGACGGTATAGTCGTCGACCGCTTTCGCGGCGCCGGAACCGATCATCGTCTTGAACAAAGAGGCTGCACCTTTGCCGACGGCAAGAATGCGCTCGAGCGAGTATACGACGTCCTGGGCCTTCATTTCGGTGCCGTCGTGGAACTTGACGCCTTTGCGCATGGCGAAGGTGTAGACAAGTCCGTCCGGCGAAATCGTGTACCGTTCGGCGACCCAGGGTTCGAGCACAGCCGGATTGTTCTGCCAGCGCATCAACCCGTCGTAGATGTTGAGCCGGACTGCGACGCGGCCGACATCGAACGCGGCGTGCGGATCGGCCGTGTCGTAGTCGCTCTCGTTGGCAAAGACGAACCGGGTCTTGGCCTGGGCATTCGCGGAGCCGAGCGAGGCGCCTGCGGCCAGCGCGGCGGCGCCCGCGTAGGCCATCAACTCGCGCCGCGAGGGATGCAGGATGTCGTGGTGACGGTCGCGCATGAGTCGGTCTCCCAAATGTGCAGCAGGATAGGGCTGTTGGCGTGTTCGGGCGTGATCCAGGGAGCCCCGGCCCCCACCGGGCTGAGGCATTATGGAATCGTTTCAACGACCGCGACAAGGCGCATGTCCTTGCCGAAAACATCGTGGGGAATGTGCCGCATATATATCTTGGGTGGTACGCGCGGACGATCACCCCATGCCACCGTCCACGCGTATCGTCTGGCCGGTCACGTAAGCCGCGCCGGCGAGCAGAAACAGAATGACCTCCGCGATATCGTCTGGCGTTCCGACGCGTTTGAGAGAGGTCATTTCGACCGAGCGGTCTTCCCAGGCCTGGCCGAACCGGATCGTCCATGGTGTGCGGATCATGCCGGGTGCAACCGCGTTGACGCGAACCTCGGGCGCCAACCCCCGCGCGAGGTTTGTGGTGAGGTTCATCAAAGCGGCTTTCGAGGCCGCATAGGCCATGCTCGATCCGGGATAGCCGTAGCCGGCCGTCGAAGCCGTGTTGACGACGGCGCCGCGAGCGGCCTTCAGGTGCGGTGCGGCGGCGCGGGTGCAGCGGAACGGCCCGACCAGATTGACCGAGAGAATCTCGCGCCAGAAGTCATCTCCCAGGCGATCGAGCTCCTGCGGCGGGATCGGGCTTGCCGTCTGCGAAGTTCCGGCATTGTTGACCAGGTAGTCGAGGCGACCGAAACGATGGATCGTCGCATCGACCACCGCCTCGGGATCCTCCGGATTGCCGACGCTGCCGGGTACCGCAACGACATCGAAGCCTTCGCTCTTCAGCTGAGCTTCGACGTTTGCCAATTTGGGGTTGTCGGCGAGATCGTTGATCGCGACGCGCGCGCCGCAGGCGGCCAGCCGCCGGACAGTCGCAAGCCCGATGCCGGAGGCGCCGCCGGTAACAAGCGCAACGCGTGTCGTCAGATCGGCTGTAATCATGCGGCGGAATACCCCCTATTCGGCAGAGGCGCGTGACGGCGCTTGCGCGCGATGGCACGCGTATCCCACTATCGTCCGCACGCTTGCCGATCTCAATCCAGAACGAAAGGATCATGATGGCGCGGCTTCAACTGGCGCTCGACATTGGCGGCACGTTTACCGACGTGATCATGGTCGATGGAGTGTCCGGCGCGCTGTGGACGGCAAAAACGCCGTCGACGCCCAGGAATCCGGCGGATGGATTCTTCGACGGTGTCGAGAAGATCCTGCGGCTCGCCGGAACCGCGCCAGCCGAGGTCGCGGCCGTCTTTCACGGCTCGACCATCGCAACCAACGCCGTGCTGGAAGGCAAGGGCGCGCGCACCGGCATGCTGGTGACGCAGGGTTTTCGCTATGTGCTGGAGATCGGGCGGCATGAGATTCCGCGCAAGGAGAATCTCTTCGTCTGGCGCAAACCGAAGAGGCCGGTGCCGCCACGCCTGATCATGGAAGTGCCGGAGCGTATGCTGCTGGACGGACGCGTCGAGCGCATGCTCGACGAGACCGCCTGCCGGGAAGCAGCGCGGCGGCTGCGCCGCCTCGGCGTCGAGGCGGTGGCGATCGTGTTCCTGCATTCCTATACCAACCCGGCGCACGAACGGCGCGCCGCCGAGATCGTCGCGGAGGAATTTCCCGAAGCTGCGATCTCGATCTCGTCCGACGTGCTGCCGGTGTTCCGTGAATACGAACGCTCGATGGCGACGGCGCTCAACGCCTACGTCCAGCGGCTTGTCGGCACGTACATCGGCCACCTGCAGACCGGACTTGAGAAGCGCAGCGTCGCGGCGCCGCTCCTCGTGATGAAGTCGAACGGCGGGGTGTTCGGTCCTCGCCAGGCGGACCGTCAGGCGATCAACATGGCGCTGTCGGGCCCGGCTGCCGGCGTCATCGGCGCGAGCTTCGTTGCGCGCGCCGCCGGATTCGAAAACTCCGTCACCATCGACATCGGCGGCACCTCTGCGGATGTGTCCCTGATCCGCGGCGGTGCACCAGCCACGACCACCGAAGGCGAGCTTGGGCCATTCCCGCTGGCGCTGCCGATCATCGACATCCATTCGATCGGCGCCGGCGGTGGATCGCTCGCGCGGGTCACCGATATCGGCAGTCTGCAGGTTGGGCCGGAAAGCGCCGGCGCGGAGCCGGGACCGGCCTGCTACGGTCGCGGTGGCGTCAAGGCGACCGTAACGGACGCCCACGTCGCATTGGGGCGCGTGCCGTTGCGGCTGCTCGACGGCGCGATGCGCCTCGATCTGCAGATGGCGCGTGCGGCCATCGAGCGCGACGTCGCTGGTCCTCTCGGCATCAGTATCGACGATGCAGCCGAAGGCGTGATCCGCATCATCAACGCCAACATGACCGGTGCATTGAAGGTCGTCTCGGTCGAGCGCGGCTACGATCCAAAGGATTTCACGCTGGTTGCCTTTGGCGGCGCCGGTCCGCTGCACGGCGTCGAGCTCGGCCGTGCACTCGGATGCCGCGCCGTGCTGGTGCCGCGCTATCCCGGCCTGCTGTGCGCTCTCGGCCTCCTCGCGACGGACCTGCAATACGATTACGCCCGCACCGCTCTCCAGCGTGGACCCGAGTACGACTTCGCGACGATCGACGCGATCTGGCGCGGGCTCGAGCAGGAGGCGGATAGCGAACTCGCGCGGGAAGGGATTCCAGCGGAGCGCCGCCGCTTCGTGCGGCTTGCCGATCTGCGCTACGCCAAGCAAGGCTTTGAACTGACGCTTGAAGCGCCTGGCGGACGGCTTGATGCGGCAGCGGCGGCGGCCCTGGTAGAGGCCTTCCACGCCCAGCATGAGCGGTTTTACACCTTCGCCGAGCGGGATACCTCGGTGGAGATCGTGACCCTGCGCCTGCGCGCGATTGGCCTCGTCGACAAGATCACGCTGCCGGAAATTCCGGCCGCTGCGGGCTCGAAGCCCGAGGCCTACGAGCGGCGCACCGTCCGACTCGACGGCGCTTCGCATCCGGAGGTCCCGGCCTATCGGCGTGATGCGCTGTGCGCCGGTCATCTCATCAGCGGCCCGAGCGTTGTCGATCAGCTTGACTCCACGAGCCTGATCCTTCCCGGGCAGACCGCCGAGGTGGATCGTCACGGCAACCTGATCATCCGGCTGGGCTGACCGATGCGCAATCTCGACACTGTTACGCTCGAACTGATCAAAGGCGCCATTCAGTCGGCGCGCGTCGAAATGGAAGCGCTGATCGAACGCAGCGCCAGGAGCCCCTTCATCCGCGAAAAGAAGGATTATTTCACTGCCTTCTTCGATCGGGACGGGCGGCTGGTCGTATCAACAGCGCTCCCGTTGGCGGCGGGCAACCTGATCGACTGCATCACCGAACGCTATCCGCGCGACGAGATGCGGCCCGGCGATCTCTACCTCTACAACGACTCCTACGGCTCGCGCGGGGCGGTCTCGCACAACAACGACATGGTGTTCGTCACCCCGGTGTTCAGCGGTTCGCGCGTTGTCGCGTTCGCCGAGGCATGGGGTCATCTCTGGGACATCGGCGGCATGGTGCCGGGCTCGATATCGCCGGCCGCAACCGATGTATTCCAGGAGGGCATCGTCGTGCCGCCCTCGCGCGTGCTGCGCGACGGGGTGTGGAACGAGGAACTGATCCGCACCTTTGTGCGCAACACGCGCTTCCCGGACATGGTCCGTGGTGACCTTTCGGCGATCATGGCTGCGGTTCGGCTCGGCGGCCGCCGCATGGAGGAGATCGCCGAACGCTTCGGCGCAGGCGCGCTCGAAGCGGCGTTCGCCGGAATGCTCGACCAGTCGGAACGGGCGCTGCGCAAGGCGTTTTCGGAACGCGTGCCTGACGGCCGCTATTCATTCCGCGATTTCATCGACTCCGACAGCGTCTCGGAGAAAAGCTACGCCGTCGCTGTGACGGTCGAGAAGCGCGGCGAGAGCGTCTCTCTGGACTATTCCGCCTCAGACGATCAGGCGCAGGGCGCGATCAACTTCATCATGGACTCGTCCGTGCCGAAGACCATGTGCGGCCTCTATTTCACCGGCCAGGAAGCCGGCGTCGCTCTCAACGGCGGTTTTCATCGGGCGATCGGCGATGTGAAAACGCGGCCGGGCTCCATCGTGTCGCCGCGTGAGCCCGCGCCGCTCGGCATGCGGTCGCACTGTCTCACGCGGGTAAATTCGTCGCTGTTCGGTGCCCTTGCGAAAGCGACCAACGGTAATGTGCCGGCCGCGTCCTCGGTGTACGTTCTCTATTATCTACGGAGCTGGAACAAGGCACGCACCGAACTCGATCTTTGTATCGAGGGTCTGGCTGTCGGCTTCGGCGCGCGGCCGCATGCCGACGGCATCGATGCCGTCTACTATGTGGCGCAGAAGAACTATCCAATCGAGTTTGCCGAGATGGAATTCGGCGTGCGTGTCGAAGGCTACGCAATGCACACGGATTCTGGCGGGCCGGGCTTGCACCGGGGCGGGTGCGGCATCGTGCGCGATCTGCGCGTCGTCGGCGACGAGGCGGTGATCGGCTTGCGCATGGACAATATCCGTTGGCCTGCCTGGGGCGTGAAGGGCGGCATGGGCGGCGGCGCAGGGCGCATCGTGGTCAAT
>JAXDNZ010000642.1:0-6840 GCA_034669185.1 Hyphomicrobiales bacterium | reverse complement strand
AATCGCGCGCGCATGCTGGCGCTGATCGACACGTTGCGCGCGCTGGAAGCGCGCACGCGCGACAAGTCCGCGCAAGCGAAACCGTTGTTCGACCGGCGCGGTCAACTTCTACCGCGCGAGCGGGTCGCGCGCCTGCTCGACATCGGTGCGCCTTGGCTCGAGCTGTCCTCGATCTGCGGCTACGGACTCGACACGCCGGATCTGGAAAAATCGGTGCCGGGCGGCGGCATGATCGCCGGCATCGGCCATGTGTCCGGCGTGCGCTGCGTGGTCGTCGCGAGCGACAGCGGCATCGACGCCGGCGCGATCCAGCACATGGGCCGTGAGAAGCTCCTGCGCGCGCAGGAGCTGGCATTGCGCAACAAGCTGCCGTTCGTGCATCTGGTCGAATCCGCGGGCGCGAACCTGCTGAAATATCGCGTCGAAGGCTTCATCCACGGCGGTGCGATCTTCCACAATCTGGCGAAGCTATCGGCCGCGGGCGTGCCGGTCGTCACCGTGGTGCACGGCTCGTCCACGGCGGGCGGGGCCTACATGCCGGGACTTTCGGATTACGTGATCATGGTGCGCGGGCGCGCCAAGGCGTTTCTCGCCGGACCGCCGCTGCTGAAAGCCGCGACCGGCGAGATCGCGACCGACGAAGAGCTTGGTGGCGCCGTGATGCACACGCAGGTCTCGGGGCTCGGCGAATATCTCGCCGAGGACGACGCTGACGGCGTGCGCTTTGCGCGCGAGGTGATCGCCCGGCTCGGATGGGGCGCCGCGCCCGTGCCGAAGGGCAAGCCGCCGCGCTTCGCCGCGGACGAACTCCTCGGCATCATGCCGGCGGATCATCGCAAGGCGGTCGACATGCGCGAAATAATCGCGCGCGTCGCCGACGACAGCGATTTCCTCGACTTCAAACCGGACTACGGCCCGGCGACCGTGTGCGGACACGCCGCCGTGCAGGGCTTTGCGGTCGGGATCGTTACGAATAACGGCCCGCTCGACCCGGCGGGCGCGACGAAGGCAACCCACTTCATCCAGACCTGCTGCCAGGCCGGGCTGCCAATCCTCTATCTGCAGAACACCACCGGCTACATCGTCGGCAAGGCGTCGGAGGAGGCCGGCATGATCAAGCACGGCTCGAAGATGATCCAGGCCGTGTCGAACGCCACCGTGCCGCAGATCACGCTGATGTGCGGGGCTTCGTTCGGCGCCGGCAATTACGGCATGTGCGGTCGCGCCTACAACCCGCGCTTCCTGTTCTCCTGGCCGAACGCGCAGACCGCCGTGATGGGCGCCGAGCAGGCCGCGCTGACGATGGCGAATGTGATGGAGGCGGGCGCGCGACGGAAGGGTCTTGAGCCGGACACGGGGCAGGTCGACGAACTGAAACGGAAGATCATCGAGAACTTCGAGAGCCAGAGCAGCGCGTTCGTCACCTCCGCGCGCCTGCTCGACGACGGCATCATCGATCCGCGCGACACGCGAAACGTACTGGGCTTCGCGCTCTCGATCTGCCGCGAGGCGGACGCGCGCACATTGCGGCCGGTTCAATTCGGCGTGGCGCGGCCATGAGATCATTGCTCATCGCCAATCGCGGCGAGATCGCGCGCCGGATCATGCGTACGGCGAAACGGATGGGGCTGCACACCATTGCGGTTTATTCCGATGCCGATCGCGAGGCTCCGCACGTACGCGAAGCCGACACCGCGGCGCGCATCGGCGGCGCTGCGCCCGCTGAGTCCTATTTGAATATCGCCGCGATCGTCGATGCGGCGAAACGCACGGGCGCGGACAGCGTGCATCCGGGTTACGGCTTCCTCGCCGAGAATGCGGATTTCGCGCAGGCCGTTCTGGACGCGGGACTCGTCTGGGTCGGGCCCTCGCCTGCCGTCATCCGCCGGATGGGCGACAAGGCCGAGGCAAAGCGCATCGCGCGCGACGCAGGCGTGCCGACGATACCCGGGGCCGAGCCTGATGAGCAAAGTGACGCGGGCCTGAAGGATGCCGCGAAGGCGGTCGGGTTTCCTCTGATGATCAAGGCCGTTGCCGGCGGCGGCGGACGCGGCATGCGGCTCGTGAAAAGCGAGAGCGAACTTGGCACCGCCCTGACAGCGGCACGCTCCGAGGCCGAGCATGCCTTCGGCAACAGGCGGCTCCTGCTGGAACGCGCGCTAACCGGCGCGCGTCACATCGAGGTGCAGGTGTTCGCCGACGCCCACGGTAATGTCATTCACCTCGGCGAGCGCGATTGCTCGGTCCAACGGCGGCATCAGAAGTTGATCGAGGAAGCGCCCTCGCCCGTGGTTGACGCCGACTTGCGTGAGAAGCTCGGCGCCGCGGCTGTCGCGTTGGCGAAGGCGGTCAATTACGTCGGTGCCGGCACCATCGAATTTCTGCTCGACGCGAACGGCGCGTTCTATTTCATGGAGATGAACACGCGGTTGCAGGTCGAGCATCCGGTGACCGAAGCGATCACCGGCACCGATCTGGTCGGGTGGCAGTTGCGGGTCGCGGGGGGCGAGCCCTTCACGCGACAGCAGTCCGATATCCGTTTCTCCGGCCACGCCATCGAGGCGCGGCTCTGCGCCGAGGATCCCGCGCGCGCCTTTCTCCCGCAGGCCGGGCGCATCGCGTTATGGCGATCTGCCGGGGATGTCCGTATCGACCACGCGCTGGAAACTGGCGCGGAGGTTTCGCCCTATTACGACTCGATGATCGCCAAGGTGATCGCGCGCGGCGCGACACGCGATGAAGCCCGCGAGCGGCTGGGGCGCGCGCTCGACGATACGGTCGTGCTCGGAGTCAGGACCAACAAAGCTTTCCTCACCGACGTGTTGCGCGACGATGAATTCGCCAGACAAGGCGCCACGACGGACTTCATCGGCCGTCGGTTCGCAAAGATCGGCGCCACGGCACCGGACGCCGCGACGCTCGCCATCGCGGCGGCTCTGCGCGCCGCCAGCGCCGGTTTCGGTGATTGGAATTCCTGGAGCAACAATCCCGAACGCGCGATGCGCGTCAAGTTCGGCGACAGCGATATCGCGTTGCGCTTTGCGAACGGCGTCTATCAGGCCATCGTGGACGCCTCGAGCGTGGCGCTGCGCGTCCGCTCAATCGATCCGCCGCATGCTCGCGTCGTGCTTGGCGACATCGAGGAAACTGTCTCGTTCGTCATCCACGGCGAGACCATCCACCTCGCCCGCGCCGGCCAAAGCTTCTCACTCACCGACACAACCCATGCGCCTGCGGCAAAGCGCGCCGCGCCGGCGGGTGACGGCCGTCTGCTCGCCCCCATGAACGGCCGCGTGGTAGCCGTGAACGTGAAGGCCGGCGATTCGATCGAAGCCGGCCGCGCGCTCCTCGTCCTCGAAGCTATGAAGATGGAACATGCCCTCAGCGTACCCACGGCGTCGCGCGTGAAGGCCGTGCATGTCGCAGCCGGGGCGCAGGTTTCGCCCGGCCAATTGCTGGCCGAGTTGGAGCCGGCATGATCCACGCGCACCCGGCACTGACCGACGAGCATGAAGCGTTGCGCGAGACCATGCGCCGCTTCGTCACGCGCGAGATCGCGCCGCACGCCGCTGCGTGGGACGAGGCCGGGGAATTTCCGCGCGAACTCTACAAGAAGGCAGCCGCGGCAGGCCTGCTCGGCATCGGCTTTCCGGAGGAGTACGGCGGCTCGCCGGCGGACCTGTTTACCCATGTCATCCTCGCGGAAGAGATCGCGCTCGCCGGCGTCGGCGGCGTGCATGCCGGGCTGTTCTCGCATCAGATCGGCGCCCCGCCGATCGCGACCGCCGCCAGTCCGGATCTCAAGTCGCGTGTGCTGCCTCCGGTTCTCGCCGGCGAGAAGATCAGTGCGCTCGCGATCACGGAGCCGGGCGGCGGCTCGGACGTGGCAAACCTCGTCACCGGCGCACGCCGCGACGGCGGCGATTACGTCGTCAATGGCGAGAAAACCTTCATCACGTCCGGCATGCGGGCCGACTTCTACACCGTGGCGGTGCGCACCGGCGCGCCGGGGGCGTCGGGCGTCTCGCTGCTCCTGATCGAGCGCGAGCGCGAAGGATTTACGCGCGCACCGCTGAACAAGATGGGCTGGTGGTGCTCCGACACGGCGACGCTCCATTTCGACAATGTGCGGGTCCCGGCCGGAAACTTGATCGGCGAGGAGAACGCCGGCTTCCGCATCATCATGCGCAACTTCAACGCCGAGCGGCTCGGCATGGCGGCGGCGGCCGTCGGCTTCGCGCAGGCCTGTCTCGACGAGGCAGTTGCGTGGGCGCAGGAGCGCAAGACGTTCGGCCGGCGCCTGCTCGACCACCAGGCGATACGGCACAAACTGGTGGAGATGGCGACGCGCCTCGCCGCGGCGCGCGCGCTCGTCTACGACACCGCCTGGCGGCTCGAGCAGGCGCCGCGCGATCCGCTATTCATCGCGCAGCTCGCGATGGCGAAGAACCTTGCCGCGCGCGTCATGCAGTTTTGCGCCGGCGAAGCCGTGCAGACGCTCGGCGGTGCAGGCTTCATGCGCGGCACGCGCAGCGAACGCATCTATCGCGAGGCGAAAGTGTTCGCGATCGGCGGCGGCGCCGAGGAAATCATGAAGGACCTCGCCGCAAAGCAGCTTGGATGGTGAGCATGATCGATATGGCGAAGTACGAGGCGAAGCTGCGCCAGGTATTCGAGGACGCCGTGCCGTTCAATCGCGTGATCGGGCTCAAGGTCGAGTCGATCGATCCGGACGCCCCCAAGCTGCGTTTCGACATGAAGCCGGAGCTGATCGGCAATCCGCGGCGCCAGATCCTGCATGGCGGCGTGATCTCGGCGGTTCTCGACGTCGCGGCCGGCTTCGCGATCCATCTGGCGGTGAGCCGGCAGCGCGCGCAGGAGCCGGCCGAAGGCCACTTTCCCACCATCGGGACGATCGATCTGCGCGTCGATTATCTTCGCCCCGGCCGCGGCAGGTATTTCATCGCGACCGGGCGCGTGGTGCGGCTGGGAAACCGTGTCGCGGTCGCCCACATGGAGATGACGAACGATTTAGACGAGCTGATCGCCACCGGCGGCGCGGCGTATATGCTTTCGTCGGCGTAACCACCGACCTCATCCTGAGGAGCCCCCTCCCTTCCCTCCCCCGCATGCGGGGGAGGGATAAAGGGAGGGGCGTCTCGAAGGATGGCCCCAGACACCGAGCAAGCGCCCTCCCTTCGAGACGCGCGCTTCGCGCGCTCCTCAGGGTGAGGGCTCAAGATCAGTTCATCAGATATTCCGACACCGACTTCCACTTGCCGTCCTGGATCTGGCACAGCATCGCGCGGTCGGTGCCGAGGTGCTTGGTCGGCGAGAACGTGTTCTCGTCCGCCCCGAACATGTCGGCCGGGAACTTGGTCGACTCGATCGCCTTGTTCAGCGTATCGGGGTTGAGGTCCTTGCCGGCCGCGGTCGCTGCGAGCGCGAACATGTTGATGATCTCCCAACCGTAGACCGAGAACACGTTCGGATCGTCGCTGTACTTCGCCTTATAGGCGGCGAACCATTCCTTGACCTTCGGATTGGGATCGTCCGGGTACGGATTGTTCACCGTGCAGGTCGAGTAGAAGCCGTTCATCGCCGGCCCGCCGAGCTTGTGGATGATCTCCGAGTAGCTCGCCGTGGTGCCGACGAAGACCGGGTTCCAGTCGAGCTTCTTCGCCGTGCCGACGACGCCGATGGTCTCGCGGATGATCGTGCCCATGACCACGCCGTCGCAGCCCGCATCCTTCAGCTTCGCGACCTGCGAGGAGAACTCGGTCGCGCCGCGCTTGTAGGTCGTGCGCTCGGCGTAGGCCATGCCGATGTCCTTCAGGCCGGTCTCGGCTCCGCGTGCCACTTCCAGTCCGAAGTCGTCGTCCTGGTAGAGCGTGCAGACCTTCTTCAGGCCCTTCTCCTTCACCAGACGTTTGATGCCGGCGCGGATCTGGTCGTAGTAGGGCGCCGCGAACGAGAACTTCAGCGGCGCGACCGGCTCGTACATTTCGCGCGCGCCGCTCAGCGGAAACAGATGCGCGACCTTGGCGTCGAGATAGATCGACATCGCCGCCATCGCGGTCGGGGTCCCGATCGAGCCGAGCGCGGCGAAGATCTTGTCCTGCTGCACCATCTTCTGCGCCGCGAGCACGGCCTTCTTGGGATCGTAGCCGTGATCCTCGACCACCAGCCGCAGCTTGCGGCCATGGATGCCGCCTGCCGCGTTGATCTCGTCGACGCGCATCTTCATGCCGTTCACGGCGGCCTTGGAGAAATTCACGATCGGCCCGGACAGATCCTGCGCGGTGCCGATGACGATCTCGTTCGGCGACACGCCCTGTTGTGCCAGCGCCGGCGTGGCGGCGGCGAGCGCGAGCATTGCGATAATGCGTTTCATTGTTGTGTCCTCCGTAGCGCGTTTTCCTGATTGTGCATTTCAATTCTCCCGGTGTCGAGACTACGCCGCTTCCCGCGCGTACATCTGTTCGATCAGCGCGCGGTATTTCTCGTTCACCAGTTTGCGCTTGAGCTTCATCGTCGGGGTCAGTTCCTCGTCCTCGGCGGTGAGCTTCTGCTCGATCAGCCGGAACTTGCGCACCTGCTCGACGCGCGCGAACTTCGCATTGACGCGGGTGATCTCGCCCTCGATCAATTCGAGGATCTCCGGCCGCCGGCACAGGCTCATGTAGTTGGAGAACGGGATCGACTGGTCCTGTGCGAACTTCTCGACATTCTCGTGATCGATCATGATCAGCGCGGTCAGATACGCGCGGCGGTCGCCGATCACGACCGCATCCGTGATGTAAGGCGAGAACTTGAGCTGGTTTTCGATCTCGGAGGGCG
>JAXDNZ010000641.1:0-4802 GCA_034669185.1 Hyphomicrobiales bacterium | reverse complement strand
TCCTGGTGGCGCTCGCGTTCCCAGTCGGATGTCTTGAGATGGCGGATCGCCGCCACGATTCCGGCGCACACCGCGGGCGGAAGCGCGGTGGTGAAGATGAAGCCGGGCGAATAGGAGCGCACCGCATCGACGATGTTCGCGCTCGCCGCGATGTAGCCGCCAAGCCCGCCGAACGCTTTCGCGAGCGTGCCTTCCAGCACGTCGACGCGATGCATCTGCCCTTCGCGCGCGCAGATGCCGCCGCCGCGCGGCCCGTACATGCCGACCGCGTGCACCTCGTCGCAGTAGGTCATGGCGCCGTATCTGTCGGCGAGATCGCAGATCGCCTTCACCGGGGCGGTATCGCCGTCCATCGAATAGAGCGCCTCGAACACGATCATCTTGGGCCGTTCGCGCGGTTGCGCCGCGAGCAGCTCCTCGAGATGCGCCATGTCGTTGTGGCGGAAGATCGCCTTCTCGCAGCCGGCCTGGCGCACGCCCTCGATCATCGAATTGTGGTTCCAGGCGTCCGACAGGATCAGGCAGTTCGGCATCAGCTTGGCGATGGTCGCGATGCCGGTCTGGTTCGACACGTAACCGGAGGTGAAGACGAGCGCCGCCTCCTTCCCATGCAGGTCGGCGAGCTCGACCTCGAGCTCGATCAGCGGATGGTTGGTGCCGGCGATGTTGCGCGTGCCGCCGGCACCCGAGCCCATGCGCGTCGCGGTCTCGACCAGCGCGCCGACGACCTTTGGATGCTGCCCCATGCCGAGGTAATCGTTCGAGCACCAGATCACCACATTCCGCCGCCCGTCCGGCGAATGCCAATAGGCATGCGGAAAGCGCCCCGCGATCCGCTCGAGGTCGGCGAACACCCGATAGCGCCGTTCGTCGCGCAGTGTCGCGAGGGCATCGGCGAAATAAGCAGCGTAGCTCATGCGCAACAACTCCACGCCTCGACATCTAGAATTCTTCTCATTCGGTGTCGAGAGTGTATGCGGCGAGCAAAATCACGTCTTGCGACGCTGCGCCGCCCGTTTCAGATAAGGGCGCGGGTTGCCCTGTCCCGTTTTCCGTTTCCCCCGAAGAGGAATGGAGCGCCGGGAGGCGCCAGGGGTTTGCGAGACCCCTTGGGGCATCCCTTGCGATCGGGACACCCGGCGCGCCGCGGACGTGCCGGCTTTGCGAGACCAGCCCATCCGGTTGTCGAGGCGGGGTTGCGAATCCCCTCCCGAGGCGCGCGCGTCCCGCGATGGCGGGTTTGCGCGGCCCCGCCCGGACGCTGCGCCTGCCCGCGCTCCACGCGAGCCGCGCGTTTCCGGCGGTCCGCACCTTCCTTGCGTCGCGACGCCTCATGAGTGCGTCTTGAAGCGGGAAGATACCGCATAGATTATAGTCCTATAGGAATATTGTCAATAGTGTGAGCCGTCCGTTCGGTCACCCCGCCCGGCGAGCCGGGGCATTGAGAGCCTTGCGCACGGCTTCAGGGTCGCGCGCGATGACCGTGAGATAGGCGCGCGCGGCCTGGTCCGGCACCGCGCGGCCCTGCTCCCAGTCACGCAACGTGCCAATCGGGATGTGATAGCGCGCCGCGAAATCATCCTGGCTCAATCCGAGCGCACGGCGGATGATCTTCACCTGCGGCGTGCGCTTCATGCGGGCGAAATCGGCCGGCGCGAGCGGCCGGTTGTCCGGATCGCTCCGCGCGGCAGCATCAATCTGCTCTTGTGTCATCGGACGCATCGGCTTAGCCGTTTTGTGTGAAGTACTCATCTTGCTCATGCTTTGTTGCGCGTCGTGCCGAGATAAGGCGGAGGCGGCCGCTCCTTTCCGTATAGACAACCGTCAGAACGACCCCATCGGTCATCCCGATCAGAAGCACCCGGTCCTCGCCATAGTCCTCGCGGTCGTCGAGTCGTTCGATGGAAAAAGGGTCGCGAAAAACCTGGCAGGCTGCTTCGAAATCGACGCCGTGCTTCGTGTAATTTTCGGCGGCCTTTGACTCATCCCACTCCAAGGAATCGTCGTCCATAACAGTACGGTTTACCCGTAGTTCGCCAAAAAGTCGATAGCTTTGATTCGATGCGGGGCGGGCACGGCGCGGCCTCCCTCGCTTCGCTACACCCCACGAGATGCGCCTTCGCGCGCCTTACGATACTGTCGTTCGCGCGAGCGTGCGCAGCGCTCGCACACAGCAATGCCAGCCAGGCTTCCATTGAGGTCATTTTGTGATCGCGCGTCTGACGCCTTACCTGCCAGGCATTGGGCTTTGCATCGCGGTCACCGCGATCGCCATCCTCTTGGAAAAGATCGAGGTCCGCTTCACCGAGCTGCCCTATCTGGAAGCGCTGGTCATCGCCATCCTGCTCGGCGTGGCGATCCGGACCGTCTGGACGCCGGGGCCGGTGTGGAGCAAAGGCATCGGTTTTTCCGCCAAGACGCTGCTCGAGATTGCGGTCGTGCTGCTTGGCGCCTCGCTCAGCGTCGGCACCGTGCTGGGACTCGGTTCGATCCTGCTGATCGGCATCGCGATGGTGGTGGCGTTCGCCATTGCGAGCAGCTACCTGATTTCGCGCGCGCTAGGGCTGCCGCAGCGCATGGCGATCCTGGTGGCCTGCGGCAACTCGATCTGCGGCAACTCGGCGATCGCGGCGGTGGCACCGATCATCGGCGCGGACGCGGACGAGATTGCGTCTTCGATCGCCTTTACGGCGGTGCTCGGCGTCATTGTCGTGCTCGGGCTTCCGCTGCTCGTACCGATCCTGAACCTGTCGCTGACGCAGTACGGCGTGCTCGCCGGCCTGACGGTCTATGCGGTCCCGCAGGTGCTGGCTGCGACCCTGCCGATCGGCGCGCTGAGCAACCAGGTCGGCACGGTCGTGAAGCTGGTGCGTGTGCTGATGCTCGGTCCTGTCGTGCTCGGCCTTTCGCTGTTCGCGCGGCATCTTCGCAGCGAGCGCAACGCCGCGAGTGAGGCCGCGCAGCCGCGTTGGCCGGCGCTGCACGAATTGGTGCCGTGGTTCATCGTCGGGTTTCTTCTCCTTGCGACGGCGCGTTCCGCCGGCCTCATTCCGCAGGAATTGTTGAGGCCGCTGCGGGTGACGGCCGGCCTTCTGACCACCATCGCGATGGCGGCGTTGGGCCTCGGGGTCGATGTCCGCACCGTGGCCAAGGCTGGCCTGCGCGTCACGATCGCCGTGACGGCATCGCTGATCGTGCTCGGGGTGATCAGCTACGCGCTGATCCGCTTTGTCGGGACGCCCTGACCGGTCAGTTTCCGCGAAACAGGGAAAATCCCCACGGCGTGAATTTGAACGGCAGGTGATAGTGCTGCGCCGCATCCGCGATCGTGAAGCGGAACGGCACGGTGTCGAGGAACGGCGGCGTCGAGGTCGGCGCGCCGACCGATTTGAGATAATCGCCGACGTGGAACACGACCTCGTAGGTCCCGGCAACGACAACGTCACCGCGCGCGACCGGATCGTCCATCGCGCCATTTGCGGCGAGCTTGCCGCTCGCGATCAGCTTGCGCACGCCGGCGAGCGCGTAGATGTCGACGCGCAGGCCCTGCGCCGGCCGGCCATGAGACACGTCGACCGCGTGCACCGAGATCCCGCCCGCCATGAGGTACCTCGTCTTCTAGATTCTCGCACGCCGCAGATCGAGCGTCGCCGGATACTCGGCTGGCCGCTCCTCGGCCGGGACATCGACCGCGCCCGGCGTGTGTCCGAAATCCTGGAAGCGCGCGGCGCGGCGCGCCTCGGCCTCGGCCGCGTTCACCGGATAGGAGTCGTGCCGCATGCCACCCGGATGCTGCGTGTGATAGACGCAGCCGCCGAGCGAGCGCCGGTTCCAGGTGTCGATGATGTCGAACGTCAACGGTGTGTTGACCGGCAGGTTCGGATGCAGCGACGCCGCAAGCTGCATCGCCTTGAAGCGCACGCCGGCGACATGTTCGCCCGCGCGCCCGGTCGAGACCAGCGGCACGCGGCGGCCGTTGCAGGCGATCACGTGGCGCGCGGTGTTGAGGCCTTCGGCCTTGACCTGCAGCCGCTCCACCGACGAGTCCGCCGGCCGCGCGGCCGCGCCGCTGGCCGCTTCCTCTCCGAGCACAAGCCACGGTTCGAGGGCATGACGCAGCTCGAGCCTGACGCCGCCATGCTCGACCGCGCCATGGAACGGAAAGCGGAACTCGCGTTGCGCCGTGAACCAGGCGGGATCGAAGCGGAAGCCGGCGCGGGCCAGGTCAGAGAGAACGCCGGAAAAATCCTCCCACACGAAATGCGGCAGCATGAACCGGTCATGCAGCGCAGTGCCCCAGCGGACGCACGCGCCCTCCTGCGGCTCGCGCCAAAACCACGCGATCAGCGCGCGCACGAGCAGTTGCTGGGCAAGCGACATGCGCGCGTCGGGCGCCATCTCGAAGGCGCGGAATTCCACCAGGCCAAGCCGGCCGGCCGGGGAGTCCGGCGAGAACAGCTTGTCGACGCAGATTTCGGCGCGATGCGTGTTGCCGGTGACGTCGACCAGCAGGTTGCGGAACAGGCGATCGAGCAGCCATGGGCGCGGCTCGGCTTCGCCGCGCTTCGGCACTTTATGATCCAGATGTGCCTTCGGCACTTGCGCAAGCGCGATCTCGAGCTCGTACAGCGCTTCGTGGCGCGCCTCGTCGACGCGCGGCGACTGGCTCGTCGGCCCGATGAACAGGCCGGAGAAGAGATACGAGAGCGAGGGATGACGCTGCCAATAGAGCAGGATGCTCTTGAGCAGATCCGGCCGGCGCAGGAACGGGCTGTCCGCCGGCGTCGCGCCGCCGACCACGA
>JAXDNZ010000640.1:0-9185 GCA_034669185.1 Hyphomicrobiales bacterium | reverse complement strand
CGGAAAGAAACCGTCGGCGTGGCCGTGCTCGCGGATCGATTCGGCGAAGTCGTTGTTGAATTTCTGCGCGATGTCGCGGCAGAGCTCGAGGTGCTGCTTCTGGTCGTCGCCGACCGGAACGTGCGTGGCCCGATGGACCAGGATGTCGGCCGCCATCAGCACCGGATAGTCGTAGAGCCCGATCGAGGCGTTCTCGCGGTCCTTGCCGGCCTTCTCCTTGAACTGAGTCATGCGGTTGAGCCAGCCGAGGCGCGCAACGCAGTTGAACAGCCAGGCGAGCTCCGCATGCGCGGCGACCTGGCTCTGGTTGAACACGATGTGCTTCTTCGGATCGATGCCGGACGCGATGAACGCGGCGGTCACCTCGCGCGTGTTCTGCCGCAGCGTCGCGGGCCCGCCCCACACATTGATAGGCACCGTAATCGCGTGCAGATCGACGACGCAATAGATGCAGTCGTAGTGCTTCTGCAGCTCCACGAACTTCACGATGGCGCCGAGATAATTGCCGAGATGCAGGTTGCCGGTCGGCTGCACGCCGGAAAAAACCCGCTCCTTGAAAGCCATCACATACTCCTGACCGCGGGCCGTCCCATGCCACGGCGTGCGGCTGCGACGCAAGACCGGCGCTTGCGGCGCATCCGGTTGCCCGGCAGGGATCGGCCGCTATAGTGCGCCGCCCGCCGCCGGCCAGTCAGGAGTTTGCTGATGCCTTCTGCCCAATACGATGTCCTCGGCATCGGTAACGCCATCGTCGACGTGATCGCGCGCACGGAGGACGACTTTCTCGTCAAGCAAGCCATGAACAAGGGCACGATGGCGCTGATCGACGAGCCGCGCGCCGAGGCGATCTACGCCGCGATGGGCCCGGCGGTCGAAATCTCCGGCGGCTCCGCCGCGAACACGATCGCCGGCGTGGCAAGCTTTGGCGCCCGCGCGGCGTTCATCGGCAAGGTCAAGGACGATCAGCTCGGCAAGGCGTTCGCACATGATATCCGCGCGGCCGGCGTGGCGTTCTCGACACCGGCAGCGGCCGACGGCCCGTCGACCGCGCGCTGCTACGTGCTGGTGACGCCGGACGGCGAGCGCACCATGAACACCTATCTTGGTGCCGCGCAGAATCTGACGCCCGCCGACATCGACGAGAAGCTGGTCGCTGCGGCCGAGATCACCTATCTGGAAGGCTATTTGTGGGATCCGCCGCAGGCCAAGGAGGCCTTCCGCAAGGCCGCGCAGATTGCGCACGAGGCGGGCCGCACGGTGGCGCTGACCTTGTCGGACGCTTTTTGCGTCGACCGCTATCGCGACGAGTTTCTCAACCTGATGCGCACCGGCGCAGTCGATCTCATTTTCGCCAACGAGCGCGAGCTGACCAGCCTCTATCAGACGTCGGATTTCAACGGCGCCGTTTCGGCACTGCGTAACGACGTGAAGCTCGCCGCGGTCACGCGCAGCGAAAAGGGCTGCATCATCGTGTCGCGCGAGAGCAACGAGGTCGTGTCCGCGGCGCCGATCGAGCGGCTGGTTGATGCGACCGGCGCGGGCGATCTGTTCGCAGCCGGCTTCCTCGTCGGGCTTGCGCGCGATCTCGACAGCCGCAGTGCGGCGCGGCTCGGAGCGATCGCGGCTGCGGAGGTGATCCAGCATCTCGGCGCCCGGCCGGCAACTTCGCTCAAGGCCCTCGCACAGGACAATGGGCTTACTATATGAGGGGCTTCGCCCCCTATCTCATAAGTCTCCATGCAGCCGCTTAAAGTCTCCATCGTGCCGGTCACGCCGTTCGAGCAGAACTGCTCGATTGTCGCCTGCACCGTCACCAATCGCGCCGCGATCGTCGATCCCGGCGGCGACGTCGCGCGCATCCGCGAGGCGATCGACAAGCTGAAGGTCGCGCCGGAGAAGATACTGCTCACTCACGGGCACATCGATCACGCCGGCGGCGCGGCCGAGCTCGCGGAGGCGTTGTCGGTGCCGATCGAAGGACCGGACGAGCGCGACGGTTTCCTGCTGTCGAGCCTGGAGGCGCAGGGCGCGCGTTTCGGCATCACCGGCGTACGCAACGTGACGCCGACGCGCTGGCTCGTCGAGGGTGAGACGGTGAGCATCGGCGACCTGACATTCAAGGTGTTGCACGTTCCCGGTCACACACCGGGACACCTGGTGTTTACGAACGCGCCGACGCGGTTCGCGCTGGTCGGCGACACGCTGTTTCAGGGCTCGGTTGGGCGGACGGATTTTCCGTACGGCAGTCACGAGCAGCTCATCGACGGCATCAAGACCAAGCTGTTGCCGCTCGGCGACGACGTGACGATCCTGCCCGGTCACGGCGCTGCTTCGACGATCGGGCGCGAACGCGCCAGTAACGGATTCCTGCAGAACTGACGCGAATTTGCGCCCCGCGGCAACAATTCGGTAACCATCGGTTAAGGTCTGAAAGTTACCAATGGGTGAATTTGTCCATTGGGACCCAAGATCATGTCTGAGGAAACGCCGGCCAAGATCGAGCCCACGCTGAAGCCGATCGAGAATGCGCCATCGATTGTTGCCGCCGCGCCCGAGGCGCCGCCGGCCGAAACCACCAAAATCGAGCCGACGCTCGAGTTGAAAGCCCAAGAGCCGAGCGTCAAGGAACAGGCCGAAGCGGCTGCCGAGCCGCCCAAGGTCGAGGCGAACGCAGCGCCGGCGAAAGAGCCGCCCGTCATGCCGCGCGCCGCCCAGATCGCGGTCGAGCCAGCCGCCCCTGCCCAAGCGCCAACCTGGCTAAATCCGATCCGGCGCAGAGAGGGCAAGGCGCCACAGGCCGTCAACACACCGCCGCGCAACGGCAGCCGCTTCCCGCTGCTGGCCGCGACCGTTGCGATCGCCGCATGTTTCGGCGCGATCGCGGGGGCGTTCGGCGGTTCTCTCTTCGGCCGTGCGCCGGACGCGCCGATCGCGACGCATGCCACCAAGGACACGACCGACGAGATCAGGGCGCTGAAGGAAACGGTGGCGCAGCTTCGTACCCACACCAAGTCGTTGAACGACAATCTCTCGGCGCTAAAGCTGAGCATGAGCAACGCGAATGCGCAGCTCGCCAAGATGGCGGAAACGCTCGAGCGGCGCGCCGCCGCACCGGCTGTGCCCGAGACCACCGGCTCGATCAACAAACCGGCTCCGGCTCCCGTGGTGCTCGGCGCCCCCCCGGCGCCGCTGCAGCATCCGATCGTGCAGGGTTGGACGCTGCGCCGCGTCTATGACGGTGCCGCGCTGATCGAAGGCCGCGAAGGCGTCATCGAGGTCGAGCCCGGCACCACCATCCCCGGCCTCGGGCGTATCGAGGAGATCAAGAGGCAGGACGGGCGCTGGGTGGTGTTCACCTCCAAGGGCCTGATCGTCTCCGCGACCAAATAGCCGCGACATCTCACGTTTGCGCGAAAGCGGCTTTCGCATCTTGGGTGCGGAAGTTAGGCTTGGCTGCCGATCGTTTCGGGAGCCAAGCATGACACGCGTCTGTCTGCCGGTTGCGCTTGCGGCGCTCGCCGCGGTCGCCCTTCCGGGCATGCGCGTCGCCGCGCAACCCGCCGCCCCTCCGTCCGCGAAGCCGGAGATGATCGAGTCCTGCCCCGGCCTGATCTCGCAGAATCGCCCGCGCGCGATCCCGGCGGCGATTCGCGTTGCGGCGCTGAAGGACGGCGAAGTCCGCATCAACTACATCGGTCACTCGACCTTCCTGCTCGAAAGCCCGCGGCAGGCCCGCATCGCCACCGATTACAACGACTACGTCAAACCATCCGTGCTCCCCGACATCGTCACGATGAACCGGGCCCATTCGACGCACTATACCGACCGGCCCGATCCGGGCATCAAGCATGTGCTCCGCGGCTGGCGCGACGACGGCAAGCCGACCGACTGGGACGTCCAGTACCAGGACGTGCGCGTGCGCTCGGTCGCGACCAACATCCGCGATTATGCTGGCGGCACGCAACGCCACGGCAATTCGATCTTCATCTACGAGGTGGCGAACCTTTGCATCGCGCATCTCGGACACCTGCATCACACCCTCAACCAGCAGCAGCTCAATGAGATCGGCCGCGTCGACGTCGTGCTGGTGCCGGTCGATGGCAGTTATACGCTGGATCTCGAAGGCATGATCGAGGTGCTGACCTCGCTGAAGGCGCCGCTGATGATCCCGATGCACTACTTCTCGAGCTACACGCTCGCCCGCTTCACCGAGCGCATCAGCAAGGACTGGGACGTGGAGCGGGCCGACGTGCCGTCCGTGGTGGTGTCAAAGCACACACTTCCCACCAAGCCGAAGCTGCTGGTGCTGCCTGGCCGCTCGTTCTAGTTGGCGCCGATGTGGCCGTTCGAATTTCGCTTCCGCACGATTCCGGTGAACGGGATCGAGATGAACGTCGCCGAATACGGCGAAGGCCCGTTGGTGCTGATGTGCCATGGCTGGCCGGAGATCTGGTACTCGTGGCGGCATCAGCTCGTCGCGCTGGCGGCGGCCGGTTTCCGCGCGGTCGCGCCCGATATGCGCGGCTTCGGCCGCACCACAGCGCCGGATGACGCTTCCGCCTACACGATCCTGCACAATGTCGGAGACGTCGTCGGCCTCGTATCCGCGCTCGGCGAGAAGCGCGCACTGATCGTCGGTCACGATTGGGGCGCGCCGGTCGCCTGGCATGCGGCGCTGATGCGTCCCGATCTTTTTCCCGCCGTCGTCGCGATGAGCGTGCCGCATCGCCGCCGCGGCGCGCTGCCGCCGCTCGAGACGCTGCGCAAGGCCGGCAAAGCCGACTACTACTATCTGTATTTCCAGGAACAGGCGGCCGAGGACGAATTTTCCCGCGATCCGCGTTTCACGCTGCGCCGCATCCTCTATATCGGCTCCGGCGATACCCCGCGCGAGCAGAAGATGAGCATGTATGTCGACCGTGCCAAGGGCTTCCTCGGCGCCGCGCGCGACGCCGCACCGCTTCCATCCTGGCTGACCGAGGCCGACATCGATGTGTTCGCCGACGAGTACAGGCGCTCCGGCTTTCGCGGCGGGCTCAACTGGTATCGCAACATCGACCGCAACTGGGCGCTGACGGGGCCGTGGCACGACGCGAAGATCACGCAGCCCGCGCTGTTCATCGCAGGCACCAACGATGCGGTCATTACCGGCTCGATGGGACAGCGCGCGCTCGACGAAATGGGCAACGTGGTGCCGAAGCTCGAACGCAAGATCTTGTTGGAAGGCGCGGGTCACTGGATCCAGCAGGAGCGTCCCGACGACGTCAACGCTGCGTTGATCGAATTCGCGCGCCGGCACCTTGTCTCGGCGGCGTGAATTTAACACGCTGCATTCCCGCCGCGAACGAAAAATGCCGGAGGAAACCCCATGCCTTTCGCCACGACCCGCGACAACGTGCGCCTGCACTACGAGGAGGCGGGAAGCGGCACGCCGCTTGTTTTCGTGCACGAGTTCGCCGGCGACTGGCGCGCCTGGGAGCCTCAGATGCGCTACTTCGCGCGGCGCTATCGCTGCGTGACGTTTTCCTTCCGCGGCTATCTGCCCTCCGACGTGCCCGAGACGCCGGACGCCTACGGTTACGAGAAATTCCGCGACGACGTGATCGACGTGATGGATCATCTCAGGATCGACAAGGCGCACATCTGCGGATTGTCGATGGGCGGTTACGCGACGCTCTGTGTCGGCATCAAGTATCCGCGGCGCGCGCTGTCTTTGACGATGGCGGGCACCGGCTCGGGATCGGAGCGCGGCGTGCTGGAGGAATTCCGCAAGTCCGCGCAGGCGACCGCAGCCGAATACGACCGAGTCGGCTCGGCCGGCGTCGCAAAGACCTACGGCATGGGGCCCTCGCGCATTCCGTTCGAGGTGAAGGACCCGCGCGGCTATCAGGAATTCTACGACCAGTTCGCGAGCCACAGCGCGAAAGGCGCCGCCAGCACGCTGCGCGGCTATCAGTCCGCCCGCCCGCCGATCACCGCGTTCGAGGCGGACATCAAGAAGATCACGCTGCCGGCGCTGATCATCTGCGGCGACGAGGACGATGCCTGCATCGAGCCGAGCATCTATCTGAAGAAGCACATCGCGGCGTCCGGTCTCGCGATCTTCCCGAAAAGCGGCCACACGGTGAACATCGAGGAGCCGGCGCTGTTCAACCAGACGCTTGGCGATTTTCTCAGCACCGTGGACTCCGGCCGCTGGGGTGCGCGCGATCCGCGGTCGATCCGGGCGGAGAAGACGTAGTCGAGCCGCAAGTACGGCATCCGTAGCCCGCATGAGCGAAGCGATATGCGGGGCCAGTCTATCGTGTTGAGAAGCAAGTCCCGCATGTCGCTACGCTCATGCGGGCTACGACACCTGTCGCGGCCGGTAGATCGCCGTATGCGTGATGTGGGCGACCGGTGCGCGCGCATTCGATACCACCACGGCGTCGAGCTCGACGAAGCGGTGTCCCTTGCGTTCGTAATTCGCCGTGACGCGTGCGCGCACCGACACCTCGTCACCAACGCGCGCGGCAGCAACGTGTTGAACCGTGCTGCCGACATGAATCCAGGGCCCGAGGATCACGTTGTGCATCAGCGCCCAGTTGCAGGTGCGCAGGATCAGCCCCGGATGGATCACGCCGTCGCGGACGTAGAGCGGATCGGTCTCGCGCAGGTCCGCGAGATAGCGCGCCGCGACGTCGGCGGTCACCCGCAGCGGCTTCATGCCGAGCAGCGTGCCGGGCGCGAGCGAGCTCTCGTCGGCGGGCACGCGCGCTGGAGCGGGAAGGGGCGGCGCGGCATCGCCGAGGTCAGGCGGCGCCGGCGGCTTGTCGCACAACGACGCCTCTCCGGTCGCGCAGAGCTCGCCCCGGCTCTCCACACGAACGTCGAGGCCGTCCGCGGTTTCGCTCGCCGTCACGGTGGCGTCTTCGCCGTCGTAAACCGGCTTTTGGAAGCGGCACGTCGCGCCGCCGCGCTCCAGCCACGCGCGGCCCCAGCGCGCGACCGGCAGATGCGTCATGTAGGCATAGACGTCGACGCCCGGCACCAGGCCGCCGCGAAAGCCGAAGCGGCTCGCCACATCGTCGTCATGGATCTTGTTTTCGGAATCCTTCGACGAGTTGTAGGCGTTGACCGTATAGGGCGACAGCGCGGCCAGGCTCATGGCGCCTCACGCCCGGCCGAGGAAGTCGCGCTTGCCGACCTCGACGCCATTGTGACGCAGGATGTCGTAGGCCGTGGTGGCGTGAAAATAGAAGTTCGGCAGCACGAACTGCACCAGGAATTGCGCGCCCTTGAGCGTCAGGGTCTGCTGCGGCCCGATCGGGAACGTCACATCTTTCTCGGACGTCGCATCGAGGTCGGGGGCCTTGAAGCCCTTCACATAGTCGAGCGTCTTGGCGATGCGCGCTTTCAGCTCGTCGAAGCTCTTCTCGTCGTCGGGAAATTTCGGCGGCTCGCCGGTGAGCCGTCCGACGCAATTCTTGGCGAAATCGCAAGTCAGCTGCACCTGCTTGGTGAAGGCAAACATGTCGGGCGCGAGGCGCGCCTGCAGCATCACGGCCGGATCGATCTTCCTGGCGGCGCAATGCGCGGCCGCCTTGTCGATGATCTTCGACAGCGCGCCGAGCGTCTGCTCGAAACTCGCAACCGCGACGGTGGACATCATAATCGGCATGGGGGTCCTTGGGCTGGATGGGATGGATGTCGTGAGACAGGCTTGCGCCGATGCTTAGCGAACTTCGCATCGAGCGGAAAGCGGCGTCACGCTGTCGTGAAGCCGCCGGGTGATGCGCGACGCGGTTACGGAATCTCCGCCGGGAGATTGTGCGGATCGACCTGCGCGGCGATCAGCGCCGGTGCGGCCGACGCCTTCGCGGCCGCGAGCGCGGCATCGAGCGCGGCCGCGGTGTTCACCGATTGCGCGGACTGGACGCCGAGCCCATTGGCGAATTTGACGAAGTCCCATCGGTTGAGGATCACATAGGGCTTCGGCTGCGCGGTCGGATTTTTGAAATAGTCCGGACCGATGAGCTCTTGCTCATAGCCGTAGATGCCGTTGTCGATCACCACGACGACAGGGTTGCGTCCGTATTGCGCCATCGTGGAAAGCGCCTGCGCGGTCATGTGGAAGCCGCCGTCGCCGCAGATGACCAGCGGCCGCCGGCTCGATCCGAATGATGCGCCGACGGCGGCAGCGACCGAGTGTCCGATCGAGGCCCACACGCTGCTGACCAGGAACCCATCGCGACCCTTCACCGGCAGGTTCGCCGCCGAAAAGACGCCGAGGAAGGTGTCGGGGACCACGAGCCACGAATTATCGAGCATTGCGCCGATGCGCTCGAACACCTGCTGGTACGTCAACGGCCCGGTCGCCGGCCCCGGCACCGCAGGAACCACGCCGGCGGGCGGGGTTTTCGGCGGGTTCTTCGCGGCCTCCGTTACGAGCGCGGCGACAAGAGCGCCGATCTCGGCGTTCTGCCTCGCGCCGGTCTTGACCCGCGCCTTGCCGTCATAGGCCCACACGATGTCGTCTTTGCGGCTTGTCACGAGGTTGGCATAGCCGTTCGGGAAGACGCAGCCGAGCATCAGCAGCACGTCCGCGGCCTTGACCGCGCTTCCCACCGCGGCGAGCGAATGCGGCGGGTCGTACACGCCGATCCATCCCCGTCCCTGCTCGGCGAGCGTCGATTTTGCGAGTAGCGCCGTTGCCCAGCGCACGCCGAGATTGGCGATCAACTCGGCGACCTTGTCGGCGAGCCCGTAACGCTGGATCTCGGCGCCAACCAGGATCACGGGCGATTGCGCGGCGCGGATCAGACCCACGATCGTGGCGGCGAGCTGCTTCTCGGTGCCGGCCGGCGGGTTGGTGAGCGTCAGCGGTCCTGTCGGCGCGTCACAGGGCTTTTTCCAGATGCTCATGTCGATCTCGACATAGACCGGACGCTTCTTGCGGATCGCGGTCGAGATCGCGTTGTCGACCACCCCGGGCACCTCGCCGGGCTTACCGGCACGCGCCGCGCTCGCGGTGACGAGCCTGTAGGCGCTGATGTCGGTGTCGGGCTTGCCGATCGAGTGCGAGAACACGATGTCGAAATTCTTCAGGTTGTCGAGATTGCCGCCCGTCGGTCCGCCGTTGATGACCACTACGGGACTGCGCTCCACATAGGCGCCGGCGATCGCGTTGATCATGCTCAGCGTGC
>JAXDNZ010000639.1:0-5990 GCA_034669185.1 Hyphomicrobiales bacterium | reverse complement strand
CGCCGCCGCGCAGGCGCAAGCGCAGACCTCGATCGCCGCAATCGCGTATCGCCATCCGTCCGCCGCCTGACGCGCATGATCCGGAAAGGCATGTCCTCGACCCGATCGGGGATCGGTACCGGTTTTCGGACAAGATCATGCGCAAGAGATGAGCATGCGCACCATTACGGGCGATGAAATCAACCGCGCGCTCACCTATCCGGCGCTGATCGAGGCGCTGCGCGAAGGATTTCGCGCCGACGCCGACGCGCCGCTGCGCCACACCCACATGATCGCGCAGCCCGGCGGCGGCGAGGCGAAGCTGCTCCTGATGCCGGCCTGGACCAATTCGGGCGAGCGCCTTGTCGGCTGCAAGATCGTCAGCGTCTATCCGGACAATCTGAAGATCGGCAAGCCGTCGGTTTACGGCAGCTATATGCTGATGTCGGGCTTAACCGGCGAACCGCTCGCCGTGATGGACGGCACCGTACTCACCGCCTGGCGCACCGCCTGCGCCTCGGCGCTCGCCGCCTCGTACCTCGCGCGCGAGGACGCGTCGCATCTCCTGATGATCGGGGCGGGCGCGCTCAGCTCCCATCTCGTCCGTGCGCACGCGGCGGTGCGGCCGATCCGGCGCGTCACATTGTGGAACCGGACGCGCGGCAATGCGGTGAAGCTTGCCTTTGGCCTGGCGGTCGGCGGCATCGAGGCCGAGATCGCCGACGATCTCGAAGCGGCCGTGCGCGAGGCCGACATCGTCTCCTGCGCGACGCTGTCCGCAGAGCCGCTGGTGCGCGGCAAGTGGCTCAAGAAAGGCGCGCACCTCGATCTCGTCGGTGCCTATACGCCGAAAATGCGCGAGTCCGACGACGATGCGGTCCGCCGCGCGCGCGTCTATGTCGATACGCGGGCGGGTGCGCCGAAGGAGGGCGGCGACATCGCGCAGCCGCTGAAGTCGGGTGTGTTGAAGAAGGACGCCATCCGCGGCGACCTCTATGAGCTCTGCCGCGGCAAGGCCAAGGGCCGCACCGCAGCGAGCCAGATCACGTTGTTCAAGTCGGTCGGCACGGCGATCGAGGACCTGGCCGCCGCGATGCTGATGTGGCGCAATCTGGGCGCGCCGGCCTGATTTGACTGGCGGCAAAAGCGCGCTAGAACCCGCCCGCCATGGCACTTCTCGTCAAAATCTGCGGCCTCTCCACTCCCGACGCGCTCGACGCCGCGCTTGAGGCCGGCGCCGATATGGTCGGCTTCGTGTTCTTTGCGCCGAGCCCGCGCAACATCTCGCTCGACACCGCGCGGAGCCTGAGCGTGCGCGTGAACGACCGTGCCGGGAAGGTCGCGCTCACGGTCAATGCCGACGATCTGGTGCTGGCGCAGATCGTCGACGCGCTGAAGCCCGATATGCTGCAACTGCATGGGCAGGAGACGCCGGAGCGCGTGACCGCGATCAAGCAGCGCTTCGGCCTGCCGGCCATGAAGGTGCTGCCGATCGAGACAAAAGCCGACCTCGCGGCGATCAGCAATTACACAGGCGTCGCGGACCGTCTGCTATTCGACGCACGGCCGCCGCGCGACGCGACGCGCCCCGGCGGGCTCGGCAAGCCGTTCGACTGGCGGCTGCTCGAAAATCTCGACCTGCCGCTTCCCTTCATGTTGTCGGGCGGCCTGCATGCCGGCAACGTCGCGGAGGCGCTTCGCATCACGCGCGCTCCGGGCGTCGACGTGTCGTCCGGCGTCGAGCGCGCCCCTGGCCTGAAGGACCCGGACAAGATCCGCGACTTCGTGCGCGCGGCGCGCGTTTCGCGCGCCGCCGGATTGCCGGTAGGATGAGCGCATGACCATCCAGCAGCCCAATTCGTTCCGCACCGGACCGGACGAGCGCGGACATTTCGGCCTCTACGGCGGGCGCTTCGTCGCCGAGACGCTGATGCCGCTCATCCTCGACCTGGAGCGCGCCTACGCGGAGGCTAAGGCCGATCCGGCGTTCAAGCGGCAGATGGATGGCTACCTGAAAAATTACGTCGGCCGGCCGTCGCCGCTCTATTTCGCCGAACGTCTGACCGAGCATTTTGGCGGCGCGAAGATTTATCTCAAGCGCGAGGACTTGAACCATACGGGCGCGCACAAGGTGAACAATGTGCTCGGCCAAATCCTGCTGGCCAAGCGCATGGGCAAGCCGCGGGTCATCGCCGAGACCGGTGCCGGCATGCACGGCGTCGCGACCGCGACGCTATGCGCGAAGTTCGGGCTCGAATGCGTCGTGCACATGGGCGCGGTCGATATCGATCGCCAGCAGCCCAACGTGATGCGCATGAAGGCGCTCGGCGCCGAGGTGCGCCCGGTTCAGTCCGGCGCGCGCACCCTCAAAGACGCGATGAACGAGGCGCTGCGCGACTGGGTCACGAACGTGCACAACACGTTCTACTGCATCGGTACGGTTGCGGGCCCGCATCCATACCCGGCGATGGTGCGCGACTTCCAGAGCGTCATCGGCAACGAGACGCGCGTGCAGATGCAGGAGGCCGAAGACCGTCTGCCGGATTCGCTCATCGCCTGCATCGGCGGCGGCTCGAACGCGATGGGCCTGTTCCACCCCTTCCTCGATGACCGCAGCGTCGAGATCTACGGCGTCGAGGCGGCAGGCCACGGGCTCGACAAGCTGCATGCGGCCTCGATCGCGGGGGGGCGGCCCGGCGTGCTGCACGGCAATCGCACGTACCTGCTGATGGATGCCGACGGCCAGATCAACGAGGCGCATTCGATCTCGGCCGGCCTTGACTATCCGGGCATCGGGCCGGAGCATGCGTGGCTCGCCGACATGGGCCGTGTGAAGTTCCTCTCGGCGACCGACGACGAGGCACTGGCGGCGTTCAAATTGCTCTCACGGCTCGAAGGCATCATCCCGGCGCTGGAGTCCGCGCACGCGCTCGCACGCCTCGCCGACCTCGCGCCGGGCAAGCCGAAGGATCACCTGATGGTGGTCAATCTCTCGGGGCGCGGCGACAAGGATCTCGACAGCGTCGCGAGGCATCTCGGGGACCAGTGGTGATCGGGCTTCCGGACGATCGGCAGAAGCGTACCGGCTGGGTGCTGGCTGCCGTGTCAGGCGGTTATCTCGTCTATTTCGTGAAGGTGCGGCTGCTCGAGGCCGGCCTGCCGATCGAACGCAAGGAATGGTTCTATGTCGTCGCCATGATCGTGTGCCTGATGCTCGGCACCGCCAACATCCGCCTCGCCACAATGCGCTTGGAGAAGCGGAAGTCCTCCGAGGCGGCGAAGAAGATCACGAGCTCTCCGTCAGCATGACCACACGCATCGACAGGCGCTTCGCCGCGCTCAAAGCCGACGGCCGCGCCGCGCTGGTGACGTTCCTGATGGCAGGCGATCCGGACGCTGACGCGTCGCTGGCGATCGTGAAGGCGCTGCCCGCTGCGGGCGCCGACGTGATCGAGCTCGGCATGCCGTTCACCGATCCGATGGCGGATGGACCGGCGGTGCAGGCCGCAGGCCTGCGCGCCCTAAAGGCCGGCCAGACGATGGTGAAGACGCTCGCGCTGGTGCGCGAATTCCGCAAGAGCGAGGATGCGACTCCGATCATTCTCATGGGCTACTACAATCCGATCTACATCTACGGGGTCGACAAATTCCTCGGCGACGCGAAAGCCGCCGGTGTCGACGGTTTCATCATCGTCGATCTGCCCGCCGAGGAAGACGAGGAACTCTGCCTGCCGGCGCTGAAAGCCGGCTTCAACTTCATCCGGCTGGCAACGCCGACCACCGACGATAAGCGGCTGCCGGCAGTGCTGAAGAACACGTCGGGCTTCGTCTATTACGTGTCGATCACCGGCATCACCGGCGCCGCGACGCCGGATCCCGCCAACGTCAGGCAGGCGGTCGCACGCATCAAGCGCCATACCAAGCTGCCGGTCGCGGTCGGCTTCGGTGTCAAGAATGCCGAGCATGCCCGCGCCATCGCCGAAGGCGCGGACGGCGTGGTGGTCGGCTCGGTGCTGGTCGACGCCGTGAAGGACAGTCTTAATGCCGACGGCCACGCCACCTCGCGCACCGTCACGGCGGTGACCGATCTGGTGGCGCAGCTTGCAGCCGGGGTGCGCGGCGCGAAGGGCGCCTAACTAGCGCGGCGGAATCTGGATCAGCTCGGAAAGCTGCTCCTTGGTCAGCTCTGCGGCCGTGAATTTCATCGCCACCGCATCCTTCACGATCATATCGAGGCCGATGATCGTGTCGGGCTCGATCGCGGGCGGCGGGAAGAATTCGTCCCGCGTGCGCCTGGCCTTTTCGATGCTGATGTTCAGCCAGTCGGCGTAGACCTTCAGCGCGGCCGGATCGGCATACATGTAGGCGACCGTTTCGCGGTACGCCTTCATGTAGCGCGCGACCAGATCTTTCTTCGCCGCCAGGAAGTCGGCATTCGCGATATTGAGCCTCACGGTCTGGCCCTTGAAGGCCGCCGCGTCATTTCCGGTGGCAATGCGGCGGATTTCTCCCTTGTCGAGCTGGTCGAGGCCGAACGGCGGCGCGGCCCAGCCGACGTCGACCTGGCCCAGCATCACGGCAGTGAGGTTCGCGGCCGGTCCCCCCATCGCGGTCGGCCGCGCTTTGAGCTCATATTGCTTGATGAAGGCCGTCACGATGCCATGCGTCGACGAACCGTTGGTCGAGTAAGCGAGCGTCTTGCCGTCGGTGTCCTTGAGCGTCCTGATCGGCGAATCCGCCTTCACGTACCAGTAAAGATCGCTGGCGCCGGTCGTCTCCGCCGAGATGATCCGCACCGGGGCGCCTTTCGAGAAGGCGCCGAGCACGCCCATCACGCCGGCCGCGATGCCGAGGTCGACGCTGCCGGAAATCACGGCCTGCTGCGTCTCGCCCGCGCCTTGCGTGTAGACGATCTCCAGCGTCAGTCCGTGCTTCTTGAAGATCCCGGCACGCTGGCCGATCTCCGATACGGAGGTGTCCCAGTTGCCGCGCTGGCCGACCGCGAGTTTGATCGTGTCGTCGGCGGACGCGATATCTGCGCCAAACAGCGCGAGCGCGCCAAGCGCGCAGGCGATCGCTTTCATCCTATTCCCTCCCGGAAACCTTGTTCTTGTCAGGCGACGCGTTCGCGCGGCGCTTCGCTTCCGCCACCGAGCGTACGCCAGTTGACGGTTTTCGGCACGACACCTTCGTAGGAACTGATGGTCGCATGCGGCACGCGCGGGCTGGTCGTGCCGATCGCCGGGCCGCCGGTCTGCCTGGCGCGGGCGGCTTCGACCATCAGCCGCCGGAACGCCACCACCGCCACGTCCGAAGCACCGATGCGCTCCTGTGAGCGGTCGCTGATCGGCCCCATGCCCTCCCACATGGCGATGTCCTGGTTGGGAATGCCCGCAATGCCGGTGAAGTTGCCGGTTTTCATTGCGGCGCGGTCCTGCAGGTAGTCGTTCTCGCGCGTGCGAATGGCGTTGAAGTTCGCATCGACGTCAATGCCCCATTCGAGCACGTTGAACTTGCGCCATGCGTCGGCGTCGATGCCCGGCTTGTCGGCGCCGTTCCAGGCGATGAAGTAGAAGATCGTGGTGTGGTCGTCCTCAGGCGTGAGCAATGTCGCGACGTTGTGCACGTTGTTCGGCGGGATCAGCGCGGTGAACGGCGCGATATAGACGGTGGTGCGGATGTAATCGTGCGTCGTATCATTATTGATCGGGCGGCGGATTGCCGCGTAGCGGAAGCCGTAACTGGTTCGCTCGATCTGGAAGCGCGGTGCCTTGTCGGTCGAGGGCCGCAGCCAGTTCGCTTCTGTCGCCTTCGCGCCATCGACCTGCGCCGGTACCATGTCGGAGGAGTGGAGGCTCGACGAATGCGCCGAGTCGATCTGTCCTTCCAGAATTTGGGCCCAGTTGCAGCGCACCCGGACCTTCGTGGCGGAGACGCGTGTATCCGGCGTCGGCGCGAAGGCCGGCGCCTCGAATTCCGGCATCTCGTCGGCCGGTCCCATGTAGCACCAC
>JAXDNZ010000638.1:0-3405 GCA_034669185.1 Hyphomicrobiales bacterium | reverse complement strand
GCGTCTGCGTGTCGTAGCAGATCAGCTCGATCGGGATGCCGCCGACGCCGCCCTTGGCGTTGATCTCCTCGACCGCGATCTCCATCGAGGCCTTGCCGGCGATGCCCCACTCGGCGCCCTTGCCGGTCACCGGCGCGAGACAGCCGATCTTCACGCTGCGGCCGGCGAGATTGGCGGCCGGCGCGTCGGCCGGCGGCAAGGCCAGCGTGGCGCCGGCGACCGCCAGGATCGCGGCGCATGTCTTGTATCGCTTCATCAGACAGCCCTCCCAGGCTCAGCGCTCAAGTTGAATTCGGGATTTTCGCATTCCGCAAGCTGTTCCCAGTGCGGAAACGTTAGCCTGAAACCGCGCGGCTTGCATCCCCGGCGGCCGTCCTGCGCGCACCGAGATAGGTTCGCTGCACGCTGTCATCATTGAGCAGGCTCTCGCCCGAACCGGACAGCATGATGCGTCCGCGCTCCATCACGTAGGCGCGGTCGGCGATCTGCAGCGCCTTGCGGGCGTTCTGCTCCACCAGCAGGATCGTCTTTCCCTCGCGCCTGAGGTCGCGCAACGTCTCGAAGATGCGGGTGACGAACTTCGGCGCCAGGCCGAGCGAGGGCTCGTCGAGCAGCAACAGGCGCGGCCGCGCGACCAACGCGCGCCCGATCGCCAGCATCTGCTGCTCGCCGCCCGAGAGCGTCGCCGCCATCTGGGCGCGGCGCTCGGCCAGCACCGGGAAACGCTCGAACACCGCGTCGATGTCGTTCTCGATCTCGCGGTCGCGGCGCGCATAGGCGCCCATGCGCAGGTTGTCGAGCACGGTCATGCGCTTGAGGATCGCGCGCCCCTCGGGCACATGACTCATGCCAAGACGGACGATCGCGTGCGCGGGGCGGCGCACGATGCTTGCGCCCTCGAACGCAATCGCGCCCGCCGTCGGCCGGATCAGGCCAGAGACGGTCTTGAGCAGCGTCGTCTTGCCCGCACCATTGGCCCCGATCAGCGTCACGATCTGTCCCTGCTCGACGGCGAGCGACACGTCATGCAGCACCTCGATCTTGCCGTAGCCCGCGCGCAGGCCGTCCACCGCGAGCATGCTCATGGCGTCGCGTCCTCGCCGAGGTACGCCTCGATCACCGCCGGATGGTCCTGGATCTCGCGCGGGCTGCCATCCGCGATGCGCGTGCCGAAGTTCAGCACCGTGATGCGGTCGGAGATGCCCATCACCAAGCCCATGTCGTGCTCGACCAGCACGATGGTGACGCCGCGATCGCGGATGCGGGTAATCACCACATCGAGTTCTTCGGTCTCGTGCGGGTTCATGCCGGCGGCGGGCTCGTCCAGCAGCAACAGGCGCGGCCGCGTCGCCAGCGCGCGCGCCATTTCGAGCTTGCGCTGATCGCCATACGGCAGGTCGGAGGCTTTGGCATCACGCTGGTCGGCAAGCCCGAAGAACGCGAGCAGCTCGAGCGCGCTTGTCCGCATGGTCCGCTCGTCGGCGGCCTCGCCGAACGGGCGATGCAGCACCGTATCGCGCAGCCCCTTCCAGACAGAGGGATAATAACGGCAGTGCTCGCCGATCATCACGGTTTCGAGCACGGTCAGATGCGGAAAAAGCCGGATATTCTGGAACGTCCGCGCGATGCCGCGAATCGTGCGCCGCGAGGGCCGCGTGTCGGCGACCTCCGCACCCTCGAACACGATGCGGCCGGCATCCGCCGCCAGCACGCCGGTGACGAGATTGAAAAACGTCGTCTTGCCGGCGCCGTTCGGACCGATCAGCGCATGGATGTGGCCCTGCGCGACCTGCATCGTGAGGTCGTTGAGCGCGTAGAACCCGCCGAAGCGCTTGGTGAGCCCCTCGATCGAAAGACAGCCGGCCGGCTCAGGCATGGCGGCGCCCCAGCCGTGCGAGCGAAAAGCGGCGCAACTGCTCGCGGGTGAGCAGCCCATCGGGACGCAGGATCATCATCACGATCAGGATGATGCCGTAAACGATCAGGCGCTTGGCGTTCTCGAAGTCGAGGAAGTCGTGCAGGAAATCGTAGGCGCGGTTCGCGGGGAAGAAGCCGGTCCACGCGACCGGGACCAGTTCGAGCCATTCGCGCAACGTTCGCAGGAATTCCGGCAGCAGCGTCAGGAACAGCGCGCCGAGCAGCGGCCCCCAATAGGTGCTTGCCCCGCCGATCACCACGAACATCAGGATTTCCACCGCCGTCATGATGTTGAACGTCGACGAATCCATGTAGGTCGCGTGGTGCGCGTAAAGCGCGCCGGCGAATCCTGCGATCATGGCACCGAGACCGAACGCGAACAGCTTGGTGCGCACCACGTCGATGCCCATGACTTCGGCCGCGGTTTCGTCCTGATGGATCGAATCCATCGCGCGGCCGAGGCTCGACCGTTCGAGCCGCGCGAAGAACCAGATCAGCAGCGGGATCAGCACGGCCAGATAGTCGAGCGTATAGCGGTTGAACTTGATCTGGCGGAATCCCTGTGCGCCGCCGACATAATCCCAAGAGAGCGCGATCACCTGCACGATCTCGGAAAAGCCGAGCGTAAGCAGCAGGAGATAGATGCCCTTGATGCGGAGCGCCGGAAATCCGACCAGAACGCCGATGACGCCCGACGCGGCGCCGCCGAACACCAGCGCGACCGCGAACGGAATGCCGAATTTCTGCGTCAGGATCGCCGACGCATAGGCGCCGACCGCCATGAAGCCGGCCTGCCCAAGCGAGACCTGCCCGGTCTTGAACGGCACATAGAAGCTGTAAGCCGCCATCACGTTGATGCCGGCGAAAATCAGGATCGAGCGCGTGTAGCCGTCAAACAGCCCCTCGAACATCGCCGGCCGTTACCTCTCATCCGCGGTGCGGGTGCCGAACAGCCCGGTCGGCCGGTAGATCAGAATGAGAATCAGGATCAGAAACGAGAACAGATCGCGCTCGGTCGTACCGATGTAAGCCGCGGACAGGATCTCGATCATGCCCAGCATCAGCCCGGCGACCATCGCGCCGAAAACATTGCCGAGCCCGCCGAGCAGCATCACGATCAGGCCCTTCACGCCGGCCGCGAGACCCATGAACGGCGAGATGCCGGAATTCTTGATGCCGTCGAGCACGCCGGCGATGCCCGCGATGCCGGAGCCGATGATGAAGGTGACGAGGATCACCCTGTTGACGTCGACGCCGAGCAGCGCTGCGGTCTCGTGGTTTTCCGCCGTGGCGCGGATGGCGCGCCCCATTTTCGTGCGCTCGATGAACAGCCAGAGCGCGACCATCAGCGCGACGGCGACCCCGAGGATGAAAAGCTGCACCGACGAGATGGTGATCGGCCCGATCGTGTAGAGCGTCTGCTTGATCGTCTCGGGAAACGCCACCTGCTGGCCGCCGAAAATATAGACGGCGAGGTTCTGCAGGATG
>JAXDNZ010000637.1:0-2833 GCA_034669185.1 Hyphomicrobiales bacterium | reverse complement strand
CGCGAGGTTCTGTGGATTCTCGGCGTCATCATCTACCTGCTGATGATGGCGACCGGCTTCCTCGGCTACACGCTGCCCTGGGGACAGATGAGCTTCTGGGGCGCGACCGTCATCACCAATTTCTTCTCCGCGATCCCGGTCGTCGGCGAGACCGTGGTGACGTGGCTGTGGGGCGGCTACGCGGTCGGCAATCCGACGCTGCAGCGCTTCTTTTCGCTGCATTATCTGCTGCCCTTCGTGATCGCCGGCGTCGTGGTGCTGCACGTCTGGGCGCTGCACGTCGTCGGACAGGGCAATCCGGCCGGCATCGAGCCGAAGTCGGGCCAGGACACGGTGGCGTTCACGCCCTACGCGACCTTGAAGGACGGCTTCATGGTGGTGGTGTTCTGCCTGTTCTTCGCGTGGTTCGTCTTCTACATCCCGAACTATCTCGGCCACGCCGACAACTACATCCCGGCCAATCCTGGCGTGACTCCGGCCCATATCGTGCCGGAATGGTATTACCTGCCGTTCTACGCGATCCTGCGCGCGATCCCGAACAAGCTCGCCGGCGTCGTCGCGATGTTCGCCTCGATCGTCGTGCTGGCGTTCCTGCCCTGGCTCGATACCTCGAAGGTGCGCTCTGCGAACTATCGTCCGCTCTACCGCATCTTCTTCTGGATCTTCGTCGCCGTGTGCATCGGGCTCGGCTGGCTCGGCGCGAAGCCCGCCGAAGGCGGCTACGTCACGGCGGCGCGGTTCCTCACCGCCTACTACTTCATCCACTTCCTCATCATCCTGCCGCTGCTCGGCCTGATCGAGACGCCGCGGCCACTGCCGCAGTCGATCTCGGCGTCGGTGCTCAAGGGTGCGCAGGCGGCGCTCGTGGCGCTGATCGTCGGCGCGGCGGCGCTCCTTGCAGTGCCGTCGTCGGCCATCGCCGAGGATGCGCATGCGCCGATCCCGCCACGCAACAGCTGGTCCTTCGCCGGCCCGTTCGGCAAATTCGACCAGGCGCAGCTCCAGCGCGGCTTCAAGGTCTACAAGGAAGTCTGCCAGACCTGCCACGGCCTTGCGCTCGTCTCGTTTCGCAATTTGGCCGAGCCGGGCGGCCCCGGCTTCACGCCGGCGCAGGCGGCGGCGATCGCCGACGAATACAAGATCCAGGACGGACCGAACGATCAGGGCGAGATGTTCGAGCGCAATGGCCGGACCGGCGATCGCTTCCCGCCTCCGACGACGTGGAAGAACGAGGCGCAGGCCCGCTTGCTCTATAACGGCACGGTGCCGCCCGACATGTCGGTGCTTGCCAAGGCGCGCACCTACGAGCGCGGCTTTCCGGGCTTCCTCCTCGATGCGCTGCCGTACTTTTCCTATCAGGAGCACGGCGTCGATTACGTTGTGGCGCTGCTGAAGGGCTACAAGGACAAGCCGCCGCAAGGCGTCACGATCCCGCCCGGCGGCAACTACAACGAATTCTTCCCCGGGCATTCGATCGCGATGCCGCCGCCGCTCACCGACGGTCGCGTCGAGTACACCGACGGCAGCCCGCCGACGCTCGACCAGTACGCCAAGGACGTCGCGGCGTTCATGATGTGGGCGGCCGAGCCGCACCTGGACACACGCAAGCGCGTCGGTTTCCAGGTGATGGTCTTCCTCGCGATCTTCGGCTTGCTGATGTACTTCACCAAGAAGAAGGTGTGGGCCGACGTGCACGGTCACGCCTGAGAGTGTTCTCTCCCGCCGGCGTGGGAGGTTGCGCGGCAACCCCGACCGCGTGAGATCGGTCTCGATCCTCGGCAATTGGAGACACGCCGTGCGGATGATCGTGGCTTCGCTGCTGTCTCTCGTTTCCGTCGTGAGTGCGCATGCGGGAACGATCGATCGCGTCGACATCACCGATGCCGGCCTCTACGAGACCAAGATCGAGAAGGCCGAGACGGCGCCCGGCACCGCGACCGAAACCCGCAACGCGCTCGCCCGCACCGAACTGTTGCAGAAGGCGACCAGAATCGACGCCAAGATCGGCACGCATTTCGGTTTCCGCTACAGGATCATCGGCCAGCCCGACAACGGCGAAGCCGACATCACCTTCGTGACGGTGCCTCCGGCGCCGGGCCTGAGGAATCCCAAAACCGGCAAAGTCTCGACGCGCGAGGAGTATTCGGCGGCGGTGATGTTCAATGAGACCGGCTACGCCGGCTATTCGTTCGACGAGGACTGGGAGATCGTGCCTGGCACCTGGACGTTCGAGCTGTGGGACCGCGAACGCAAGCTCGCGAGCCAGAGCTTCGAGATCGTGAAGCCTTAAGAGGCGTCCGGATCATGACCAGCTCCGTCCTCGGCATCATCGGCGGTTCCGGCGTCTACGACCTTCCGGGACTGGAGAACGTGCGCGAGGAGCACATCGGGAGCCCGTGGGGCGAGCCGTCCGATGCGCTTCGCATCGGCGACATCGCAGGCCTGCCGGTGGTGTTCCTGCCCCGCCACGACAAGGGCCATCGATTGTCGCCCTCGGACATCAACTATCGCGCGAATATCGACGTGCTTAAACGTGCCGGCGTCACCGATCTGGTCTCGCTCTCGGCCTGCGGCTCGTTCAAGGAAAACCTGCCGCCCGGCACCTTCGTGCTGGTCGATCAGTTCGTCGACCGCACCTACAAGCGCGAGAGCTCGTTCTTCGGCAAGGGGCTGGTGGCGCATGTGTCGATGGCGCACCCGGTGTCGCCGCGGCTGCGCATCCATCTCGCCGCCGCGGCGCAAGCTGAGAACATCGCGGTGGTGCGCGACGGCACCTATGTCTGCATGGAGGGACCGCAGTTTTCCACCTTGGCCGAGAGCTTGACCTACCAGC